>JAGHSP010000219.1 GCA_018065815.1 Candidatus Sodaliphilus limicaballi
GGCGGGATGCGGACGCCTCGGACGCCACGGTTGCTGTTTCCGACGGCCTGCGGCCATCGGTTACGATGCAATGTGACGACTCCGTCGTCATGGAATTCTACTGCCGGGGAGGTATCGACGGCTTTTTACCGGCTGGTGACTCTTGTGGATTTTCCGCCGCGGAGGCGGGATGCGGACGCCTCGGACGCCACGGTTGCTGTTTTTGGGGGAGAGGACGTTATTATCGTGCTTATCGTTATTATCGTTTATATCGTTATTATCGTTATTATCGCGCTTATCGTTTTGATCGCTTTGATCACTTTTATCGCCTTGATCACTTTTATCGCCTTTATCGACTTGTAGTGCTTTATTACGTTTCCATGGATGCAAAGATAATGCGGTGATTGCAGGGAAGCATTATCAACCGGGCAAGTGGAGGGCTATATTATGAACGGGGAAGTGCGACCTCTCTGAGGTCGGTAGCGGGAGTGCCTGTTTCCGACGGCCTGCGGCCATCGGTTACGATGCAATGTGACGACTTTGTCGTCATGGAATTCTACTGCCGGGGAGATATCGACGGCTTTTACCGGCTGGTGACTCTTGTGGATTTTTACTGTGTGCGGGCTTGGCGAGACGTGTCCGAGGCGGCGCCTCGGAGCACTGGACGCCGCGGTTGCTGTTTCCGACGGCCTGCGGCCATCGGTTACGATGCAATGTGACGACTCCGTCGTCATGAGATTCTACTGCCGGGGAGGTATCGACGGCTTTTACCGGCTGGTGCACGACCGTGGATTGCGGCTATATTATATATATGTGCTATTGCATGATGCGGAACACTCGCAGACCTATGTTGTTCTTGCTGTGCAGGAGCATGTCGTACATGTTTTCTTTCTCAATCTGAACTTTGCCTCCCGTCATAGATGCATCTAGCAGGTAAACCTCTCCCCTCTCGTCCTTGTAAACGATTCCCAGATGCGAGATATCAAGGCCGTCGATCTTTGTCACCAGCCCCACGAAATCGCCTGTCTTGAGCGCAGCTTTCACGTCTTTGCGTGCCAGCCATTGTTTCTTGATATAAGGCATGCGATGGTTTCGATAACCCATTTCGCACTTGCGTATCTTCTCGACCATGGCTTCGTCGTCCTTGAGCGAGACGTAACTGTCCTTGTGACGCGACATGAAGTCGATGTTTTTCACCAGGTAAGCACAAGTGGGCACATCGGGAGTCACTTCTATGAGGTTGCCACGGCTGCGGTTATTCACAATCCACTCGCTGATGTAGTGCAGACGGGTGGAGTAATCGCCCATCTGGCCGTTGCGATAGCGCAGGTCCTCAAGGGCCGATGCATAGTCGCGCCAAGATGTGCGTCCGTTGAGCGTGGCGCGGGTGAGTGCATAGAGAGTCTCGACAAACGTTGTGCAGTCGAGTTGGTCGATATTGATTGTCAGCAATTCGGTTTCACCCTCAAGCGTGTGGGCCACGTAGGGGCGGTCGAGCAGTTCTTGCGCGTAGAATGCTACGAGCTGGTTGGGGGTTTTGAGCGAGGCGTTTTGCCCTTTCTCGAGCAAGAGGTTTATTTCAGCCGTGTCCTTGTCGCAATGAAATCGCATCTGCTGCAACGACACTGCCTGTGCACACAGCACACAAGCGAATGCTATTATCAATGATAATGTTTTCTTCATAATTATCTTATTTTTCCCAACAAAGTTAATAAAAAAACGTTGACTACACAAATATTATCGCTGGGCGGCACCCTCTGCCTGATAGAACGACAACGGAAAAGTGAGCGATGCTGTGCCGTCCATTGTGGGTTCGTTGGTACTGTAGTCGTGTGTCACATCGTGATAAACGACGTCGCCAGGCTGAAACTGCTCGTAGGCATTTGAAACCACGTGCGGCATATCGTCGGTGAGGTTTACACCCTTGAGACTGCTGAAGATGGTCTCATAAACAGGACCATCAACGAGTCCGCCCGTGGGGATTCCCACGTTTTCAAACACCCAGTTGCTGTGAGGCGCATGCGGGTAAACGCCCGAGGCAGGCAGTTCTACCACCATGCTTGTGCCCCACGGATTGCACCCAAACAGCCAGTCGCGCAACGAGCCTTCCATCTCCTCGTAGGTGCGATCGCCAGTGAGCGTGCGATAGAGTATGCACTGGGTGAGCATGGCAGTGGTGAGGTTATTGCTGCACCATATTCCGGGTATTCCCCACATGAATGGATTTGAGTTGGCCTTGGCACGGTCGTGTACACGCTGTATGCCGGTGCGCAGGTTGGAGATGAACTCATTGGCAAGACGGTTGTTGCCTACTTCGCGGCCCATCTTGGCAAGCTGGTAGTGTCCCATGTTGAGGAAAGGATACCACTGATAGTGGCGAGCGCTGTCGGCGCCCATCCAGGGAGTGATGGGCTCGCGGCGACCATATTCCATTGCCTGGTCAATGTACTTCTTGTCGCGTGTCATCCAATAGAGTTCGGCTGCACCCAGTTCCATGTCATCGACCCAGTTGTCTTCTTCATATATATAAGGAGAAACCACCGACACCGTCTGGGCATTGCCAGGCATGTCGATCCCCACCTGGTAGGCATCAACAGCTTTTGCACCAATTTTAGAGGCAAAATCAGGGTAAAACGGACGAAGAATGCTGGACCCCATAGCGAAGTCGCTGGCAAACTTGCCCGCTGTGCTGGCTCCGCCCATAGTGGCATTCATGAATTTGCCTCGTTGCTGGGGCTTTCCGTTAACGAAATACACAGGACGACCATTATTGGGTCCCCAGCCATAGTCGGCGGGGTCGTCCTTTGGCATCTTGGTGCCTATATGGTCGCGGTCGTCGGCTATCTGGTTATATAGTTCGCCTTTCTCGGGATTCATGCGGTCGAGCCAATCGAGCCCCCAGTAGATTTCGTCGATGATGTCGGGAATGCCATTGGCACCCTCATGGCCGTTGGCCATGTACTTGTCGGTGAACACCGAGGGATTTTGCTGATAGGCAAACATCATCTGGTAAATAGCGTTGGCCGAAGTTGTGGTGTACTGCAACAAATCGGCGGCATCATGCCATCCGCCACGCACGTCGATGCGCTGGCCCTCCTTGGTGGGGTGATACTTTATATACCCGTCCTTCTGATGGCAGCTGTCGCGCTGATATGGATTGTACCCGCATCGCTGCTGACGCATATAGTTGAGCACAAAGTCGGCAGTACCGTCATACACGCTGCCATCGATAGCAAACGACGGCGAGTGGGCAATGCCCTTGACCTCGATGTGATATTTTCCAGGCTTCACGAAGTCACTGAAATTCAATCTGTAAGTCACCGCCATGTGCTGCAATGGACCAGTAGGCTGCGCCATCGCTGACTTATAAACGACCTCGCCGGTGGCGTCGTCCACTAGCTGGAACTCAGTCACATTGACTTGCTGCTCACTCATGAGCACAGCCACTTTCGTTGCTCGGGGCAAGTATCCAAGTTGATTGATACGCACCCAGGCTTCAGCTTTTGCCACCACGCAGCAGCAAGCCAAAACAAGTGAAAATATAAATACACGTTTCATAACAATATATTATTCATAAACTTTTGTCACAGCCTGCCAGCATGCAGTAGCCAGCGTGTAGTCAATGTCGTCGGCGCCAGCATCCCAGTACATCAGCCCGCGGGCTCGATTAGTGCCAATATAGCGCTCGCCCTTGGCAGCGATGCTCACGACGTTGTCATAAGAGCCCCAGAACTCACCATTGTAAGTGACATAAGGGCACATAGCATTTTCGTCCCAATTATTGAAATTATATCCCACCGACTGGGGATAGAGGTAGAAATCCTTATAATCTATCACCGAGGGTGACGTCTCAAAACTGTGACGAACATAAAACGGTATGCCAAGCACCACTTGCGAGGCATCATACCCGGCATTTTCATACTCGGCCAAGGTGCGCTCCATGTCCCAATAAGAACTTGAACTCTGCACCGCCGAGTTGAACCCCCGGTGTCCGCCGCTGGCGTCGTCAAGGTCATAGGTCATGACATTGACCCAATCCACATAAGGTTTTATCGCTTTAAGGTCGAAGTACTTCCAACCAGCGCCAGAGCTCTGCCGGCGTTTGTCCATCACATAACCAGCAATAGTGAGCAGATAGTCGCTGCCGAAAACCGAACGCATGTCCTTAACCAGCATAGTGAAATTGTCAGTATCATTGAGCGGATCGCAAGCAGCACCGCTCCACGACAGACCAGGCATCTCCCAGTCTAGATCGATGCCGTCGATTTGCCATTTTTTCATGAATGCAACGCAATCAGCAGCAAACTGCTGCCGGTTTGCACTACTTGCAGCAATAGCGCTGAATCCTCCATCTTGGCGGTTATCGCTGTTAACCACGGTGTGGGTAAACGATAATAATATTTTTATATCAGGGTTAATATTTTTCAGTTCAAGCACTTTCTTGAAAGCAGTGAGGTTGTTGTCGCCCTGTAACTTGAAACCCATGTACACATTGTTTCTCACATAAACCTCTGCAGCAGAGAAACAAATGTGAGTGACCAGATCCGGACGTGGCAACCTTGCCCTGTAATAGGGTGCATAAGCAAGGCAGATGCGACCATTGACGTCGGTAGGGTTAAGTATCTCGTTAATAACTAGATTTAAGTCAGCGATGTCGGTCATTCCATCACTGTTCACATCGCTACGGCCATTATAGACAAGCGCATCAGTTTTGCCTGCAATAACATTAATGACAGCATTAACGTCCATCACATCAACAGCACCATTTAAGTCAACATCGCAATGCGAAGCCATTGCCAATCCACAAGAAAGGACAGCAATCACACATGAGAAAATCAGTCTGGGTAAAAGTTTCATCAAAGGAGATTCAAACTAATGGATACGAAAAAAGGTTATTTTAAAAGCAGAATCACCCCCGAGAGTATCCCAGAGGTGATTCATATAATGTGTTTACCAGATTCTCTCTGATATCGCGACTTTATGGAAAACTTTACTCAGCAGCGGTTTCCTTTACCTCCTCAACGGGAGCATCGGCCTTCTTTGTAGAACGGCGGCTGCGGCGAGTAGTCTTCTTCTTAGCGTTATTCTCTTCAGCCTTAGCTGCGAGCATAGCCTCATTGTAGTCAACGAGCTCAATGAAGCAAGTCTTAGCGTTGTCACCGAGACGGTTGCCAAGCTTCAAGATACGAGTGTAACCACCGGGGCGGTCAGCAATCTTTGCAGCTATGTTTGTGAACAACTCAGTAACAGCCTCTTTGCTCTGGAGATAGCTGAAAACAACACGGCGAGAAGCAGTAGTGTTGTCCTTTGCGCGGTTGATAATGGGCTCAGCGTAAACGCGGAGAGCCTTAGCCTTAGCAAGAGTAGTGAAAATTCTCTTGTGGAGAATCAGCGAAGTTGTCATGTTAGACAACATGGCGTCGCGGTGAGCTTTCTTGCGGCTTAAGTGATTGAATTTCTTATTATGTCTCATCGTTAATTACTCTTTATCTAATTTATACTTTGAAATATCCATGCCGAATGAGAGACCCAGAGTTGCGAGTAACTCTTCCAGCTCTGAAAGCGACTTCTTACCAAAGTTGCGGAACTTGAGCAAGTCGTTCTTGTTGAAGACAACAAGTTCACCGAGGGTTTCAACCTCTGCTGACTTCAAGCAGTTGAGAGCGCGAACCGAGAGGTCCATCTCAACGAGCTTGGTCCTGAGGAGTTGACGCATGTGCAGTACTTCCTCGTCAAATTCCTCTACGCCACTACCCTGTTCAACATCGATGGCAATCTTCTCGTCACTGAAAAGCATGAAGTGCTGGATAAGAATCTTTGCAGCTTCCTTCAATGCATCTTTGGGATGAATAGAACCGTCGCTTGTGATTTCAAGTATAAGTTTCTCGTAGTCGGTCTTCTGTTCCACACGGTAGTTTTCTACCGATGTCTTTACATTAATAATGGGAGTGTATATTGAGTCGATTGCAATCACATCAATAGGATTGTTGGGATTAGCGTTCTCCTCAGCAGGGACGTAACCTCTACCCTTATTAATAGACAGTTCAATCTGGAAACCAGTTGAAGGATCAATGTGGCAAATCTCAAGTTCAGGATTAAGAACTTCAAATCCGCTAAGAACCTTACCTATGTCACCAGCTTTAAACACATCCTGGCCTGAAACCTTGACAGTTGCCTTCTCTGAGTCGGTGTCTTCAACAATTCGTTTCAAACGAACTTTCTTGAGATTCAGGATAACGTTAGTAACGTCTTCCTTTACACCGGGGATAGTTGCAAACTCATGCAGAACACCCTCAATGCGGATGTCGCAAATAGCATAGCCCTCGAGACCAGAGAGGAGAATGCGGCGTAAAGCGTTACCAATGGTAACACCATAACCGGGCTCCAAAGGACGGAACTCGAACTTGCCAAAGGTGCTGTCGGCTTCGAGCATGAGCACCTTGTCGGGTTTCTGAAATGCTAAAATAGCCATGGACTGTTAAAATTTTACTGTTTAGAATACAACTCGACGATCAACTGCTCCTTGATATTTTCAGGAATGTCTTCACGCTGGGGCAGGTGTAACAACTTACCACCCTTTACGCTCTCGTCCCATTCGATCCAGGGATACTTGCTGTGGTTGAAACCAGCAAGTGCATCTTGAATTACCTCAAGAGACTTTGATTTCTCACGTACAGCTACTACCTGACCGGGAGCGACACTATAAGAAGCGATGTTAACGATGCCACCATCTACGGTGATGTGGCGGTGAAGCACGAGCTGACGTGCAGCAGCGCGGCTGGGAGCAATACCCAAGCGATAAACCACATTGTCGAGACGTTGTTCAAGAAGTTGCAACAGGTTCTCACCAGTTACACCCTTAGCAGCCGATGCCTTCTTGAAAAGGTTGCGGAACTGACGCTCGAGCACACCATAAGTGTATTTAGCCTTTTGTTTTTCGCGAAGCTGTGTACCGTACTCAGAGAGTTTTCTTCTCTTGTTGGCGCCATGCTGACCAGGAGCATAAGGTCTTTTAGCGTAAGCCTTATCTTCACCAAAGATGGGTTCACCAAGCTTGCGAGCGATTTTAGATTTTGGACCGGTATATCTAGCCATTTTGTTTTCTAAATAATTAAAGTTGTGTAGTGTGAATCACCACAGTGCAGCCGCGATTGCAGAGAGGTTGTTGTAGATTGCAATCCAATCACTGTAAGGAGATTCGCGAAAAATAAAAATGTAATTAATTCAAGAGATTTACAAATCTAATACAGCCAAAAATATTAAACTCTTCTTCTCTTGGGAGGACGACATCCATTGTGAGGAAGCGGAGTAACGTCGATGATCTCTGTTACTGCGATACCTGCACCGTGGATGGTGCGAATTGCTGACTCACGGCCATTGCCGGGGCCCTTAACATACGCCTTGACCTTGCGCAGGCCCAGGTCGTAAGCAACCTTTGCACAATCTTGAGCGGCCATCTGAGCTGCATAAGGTGTGTTCTTTTTAGAACCACGGAGGCCCATCTTACCGGCTGAAGACCATGAAATAACTTGTCCCTCACCATTAGCGCGGCACACAATGATGTTGTTGAAAGAAGAATGCACGTGAAGTTGACCTACGCCGTCAACCTTAACAACTCTCTTCTTTGCTGCGACTGTCTTTTTTGCCATA
>JAGHSP010000304.1 GCA_018065815.1 Candidatus Sodaliphilus limicaballi
ATACTGCGGTTGGAGACCGCAACCTTGCACGTTTCGAGGTAGCGGTCTTCAACCGCGATTTTATTACACTCCACACCCCCCACCGGCAGTCCGCAGGTCTGCGACCAGCGGTTAACCAAAGTTACGACCTCCCTGAGGTCTAAAAATCCACAATATATATATTTTCAATGAAAAAAATCAGTAAGATCAGTGAGATCCGCGCGGGGAGTTCCATTGGTGAATAGTTACCACCGCGATGCCGGTAAAAAAAGCCGTCACAGGAGAAAATCCCGTGACGGCATCACTATGTTGTTAAACGGTTAAACGATTAAACTTTTAACCCTTTAAACTTTTATACTTTTTACTTAACAGTCTGACCTGCTACGTTGAACTTCTTGTCGCCCTTAACGATAACAACCTGGCCGTTCTCGATCATCTTAACAACATTAGCGCTAGCAGCGTTGATGTCGTTGATGCCGGTGATGGGATCCTCGGTAGTTACAGTTACAAATACATCGAAGCGGTCAACAATTTCGCCTGCTTTGTCAAGGAGAGAAATCTGTACGGTGTAGTCATTAGTTGCATCGAGCCAGCCGTCTATAACATCGACAACAACTGTGCAATCATCAGCGTTCATAGTTGTAACAAATACATCTTCAGCAGTGAATGCCTCGGTGAGGTCGAGGAAAGCGAACTCAACGCCTTCTTCCATCTCAACTTCCTGTCCCTTGATAGAAACGCCAATGATCTTGGCCTGAGCGGGCTCAACCTTCTCAAATGCCAGAGGCATGAACTGGGGAACGTCATAGTAACCAGTAACACCAGCTACAGTGTAGAACTCGCCATCGGTGGGGAATTCAACTTTGAAGCGATCGTAGTAAGCAACCTCGCCGTCGTCGGTAACGAAGGTCTTAGCATCTGTGTCGATGAGAACGTTTTCGATAACAGCAGCGATGAAGGGGTTGTTGGCAACCTCAGTCACCTTGAGAACCTTAGCCTCAATTTCCTGAGTCTCGGTTGCAGCTTCCATGCCAGTCATGCCAGTTGCCTCGGGAGCGCCCTTGAAGGTAGTCTTAGTGCCCTTGAAACCAGCGGGGATAACATCCTGAGAGCTATATGCGGGGGCATCACCGAAGAGAAGCATACCGCCTGTTGCGTCCTGAGCATAGAGGTACTTGCCAGTCTGAGCAGATACAACGAGACGGCCAGTGAACTTGAATTCAGTGCCATCAGCAAGAGCGTTGAACTCAGCTACATTAGCTACATTAGCAACCTGCTTAGCAACGAACTCCTTGGTAGCAATAGAGCTTGCAGTGCCGTCGAGGTAAGCGATAGCCTTAACGGTAGTAGTTGCGTTAAGGTCGAATGCGCCAGTGTACTCAGTGCTCTGGTTGCTGGGATCAGAACCGTCGAGAGTGTAGTAGATGCTAGCGCCAGAGGTAGAGCAAGAGATAGTAACCTCTGTCTCATCCTCGAAGGGAGTAGTACCGTTGATCACGGGAGTAGCTACAGTAACAACGGGAGTGCTGCCGCCATAAACAACCTCGATACTGAAAATCTTGGCGTTAACAGCAGTAGTGATCACAACCGAAGTTGCTGAACCTGTCCAGTTAGCCTCAGAAGCAGAACTTGTAAGTTCGCCTGCATTAGCAGTGAAAGAAGTTGCAAAACCGGTACCTACGATATTGATAGCAGTGATGTTCTCGCCACCAGCTTCAATTGTCATAGTACTGTTCTTGTAAGTGCGGAACTGAAGGGTACCACCCTGGTTCCACAGACGGAAATTGGTTGTTGCGCCTGCTTTGTCAAGCGAGAGAGTAACGTCACCCTGGGTAACCTCCAGTGTGGATTCGTCAGCTGTAGTGAGATCTACGCCCTTGCCCGATTCGGGAGCAGTTTCAATGCCCCAAAAATCAGCTGTTGCGACTTGAAGAGTCTCGTTACCAGCAAATGCAGAAGCAATCGCTAAGATTGCAAATGCAAAAGAAAGGAAAAATTTCTTCATGTTTTGTAAATAGTTATGTTAGTAAAAAAAAATTAGGTTTGTTCCGTAATTATTTGTGCAAATCCAATTAATAAAAGGTTAATTAAAAGAGATTAGCGTGCAAAATTAATATTAATTTTTGATTTCCGCAATATTATACATAAAAAAATATTACGCAATCGTTTACACTGGCCGGCATCGGTCTGAAGCAATCTGGTTTATTTCTGTTTTATGCGTCAATAGACCACAGATTGCACAGATTAAGTGTTTCATTAGGGAATTCTTGACGGGATTAAACAAATATTTTATGTTAATTTTCAGTGTATTTCAAGCGCAGCGCCTCTACCCATACACGAACTAAATACAGACTACCTCAAAGAAAAGGCGCTTCGCTTGAAATCAACTAAAAATTAACAAAAATTTTTTTTCTTCGTCAACACCCTCTTGTTACACAAAAGTATTAGTAGCAGTATTCCTAATGACGTTTTTGGTTTTTGGGTTTTGGGTTTTTGGGCTTTTCTTCTCTTACACAGCGTTTTTTTCTGTTTTTGCTCTTTTCCCCATCATTTTAGGCATAAAACCCTGATCTAATACTCCGCGGGAGATTCATGCGGTATATGCAACAAAAAAGCCTTGAAGCGATCTCCAAGACTTTTAAGCGGTGTGTACAGGACTCGAACCAGCGACCTCCTGCGTGACAGGCAGGCATTCTAACCAACTGAACTAACACACCATGTTTTGCATCGGTTTTCCCGATTGCGAGTGCAAAGGTAATACGTTTTTTTCATTCACGCCAAATATTTTTGCAACTTTTTTTGATTTTACCCTGTTTTTTGTGCTAAAATGAGTAACTTTGCACTATAAAACGAGGAAAAACAATGAAAATTTCTATTATCAACGGCCCCAACCTCAACCTGGTGGGCGTGCGCGAACCCGAGATATATGGCAACATGTCGATGGATAGTTACCTCAAGCAGCTTGTGGAGAAATACCCGCAGGTGGAGTTTGAGCTGTTCCAGAGCAACCACGAGGGGTCTATCATCGACGAGATCCAGCGCGTGGGATTTGACGCGGACGGCATCGTGATCAATGCCGGAGCCTACACACATTATTCTATTGCGATAGGCGACGCGCTCAAGGCGGTGACTGCGCCTGCTATTGAGGTGCACATCAGCAACGTGCAGGCACGCGAGCCCTACCGCCATGTGTCTATGATCAAAGACTCGTGCCGATGCGTGATCGCCGGCTACGGCCTCGACAGTTACCGACGCGCCGTGGATGCGATAATCACCGGCAACTTCACCGCCGAGCAATGATGGACGAGCGACTTGAACAATATGTGCTCTCGCACATCGATGCCGAGCCCGAGAACCTGCACCAGCTGGACCGCGACACGCACCTGCGCCTGCTCTACTCGCGCATGTGCTCGGGCCACCTGCAGGGCCGCCTGCTCAAGATGCTGGTGCGCATGATCAACCCGCGGCAGGTGCTCGAGCTGGGCACTTATAGCGGTTACTCGGCGCTGTGCATGGCCGAGGGGCTGCTGCGCGACGAGGCGTGTGTGCACACCATTGAGATAGAAGACGAGCTTGAGGACTTCCTGCGCGAGCACTTCTCACAGTCGCCCGTGGGGCACAAGGTGCACCTGCACATAGGCGATGCCACGCAGGTGCTTGCCAGCATCGAGGGTGACTTTGACCTTGCGTTTATCGACGCCAACAAGCGCGACTATGTGGAGTACTACAACATGGTGCTGCCACGCATCACCCCTGGCGGATACATCATCGCCGACAACACGCTGTGGGACGGCAAGGTGGTGGACTGGGGCAAGCGCCTCGACGCCCAGACGGCAGGAATCCTGGCGTTTAACGACCTGGTGGCCAGCGACCCACAGGTGGAAGTGGTGATCATCCCGCTGCGCGACGGACTCACCATCATAAGGAAGAGAAACGATTGATACAATCATCGAAATTTCGACATCTCGAGAAATCGACATCTCGAGAAATCGCTTAATTTTGCCAGAGACAAAATTTATTGCTAACTTTGCACAAATTATTTTTAAAACACATATAAGATTTTGGAAAGTACCAGATTACAAAAGATTGCACGTCTCGTGCAGAAAGAATTGAGTGAGATATTCCGTCTCGAAACCGCCAAGATGGGTGGCGTGCTGGTGAGTGTGAGCTCTGTGCGCGTGTCGCCCGACCTGAGCATTGCCCGCGTGCACCTGAGCATCTTCCCCAGCGAGCGCGCCGAGGAGCTCATCAAGAACATCAACGCCAACGAGAAGAAAATTCGCCACGAGTTGTCGCAGCGCGTGCGCTACCAGCTGCGCAAGTGCCCCGAACTCACGTTCTTCATCGACGACTCGCTCGACTACATCGAGCACATCGACTCACTACTTCACCCCGAGAAATAAATGGGTTAGCGGTTAGCGGTCACTGGCTAGCGGTCACACCCTTAAACCCTTAAACCCTTAAACTTTTAAACTTTTAAGCTTTTAAACATTTAAACTTTTACAAAAAAAACAATGAACTGGACGCTCAAGGTCGCATGGCGCTATCTCGTGTCGAAGAAGACACACAATGCGGTCAACATCATCTCCATCATCAGCGTGCTGGGTGTGATGGTGACCACGGCAGCGCTCGTGTGCGTGTTGAGCGTGTTCAACGGTTTCCGCGGCATGATCATGGGACGCCTCGCAATGCTCGACCCCGAGATTGCCGTGACCTACACCACGGGCAAAGCCATGCCTAGCGGCGACAGCGTGGTCAGCGCTGTGTCGGCGGTGACAGGTGTGGCGTCGGCAATGCCTGTGGTCGAAGACCAGGCTCTTGCCATCTTTGCCGACTACCAGATGCCGGTGCGCCTCAAGGGCGTGCCCGACACCTATGCCCAGCTCAACGACATGCACCACCTCATCGTCGATGGCGAGTTCTTGCTGCACGATGCGGTGTCGCCCTATGCCGTGCTCGGCGTGGGGCCTGCACTGTCGCTGCATGCACGCCCGGGCTACTTGCGCATGATGCAACTCTACGCGCCACAACGACAGGGACGGGTCAACCTTGCCAACCCCATGGGGTCGTTCCGCACCGACTCGGTGTTTGTCTCGGGAGTGTTCCAACTGCAGCAGAACAACTACGACGCCGACCTCATCTACGTGCCGCTCGACATGGCTCGCAAACTCTTTGACTACCCCACCGAAGCCACCCAGATCGAAGTGAAACTTGCCCCTGGTGCCGACGAGGAAAGCGTGATGCGCTCCATCAAGGACACACTGGGCGAAAGCTATACCGTGAAAAACCGACTCATGCAGCAAGCCATGGCCTACAAGATGATCAACGTGGAGAAATGGATGGGTTTCCTGCTCTTGGCGTTCATCCTTGTCATCGCCACATTCAACGTCATCAGCACCCTCACGCTGCTCATCATTGAGAAAGACCGCAGCATCGCCACCTTCTTGAGCATGGGAGCCAGCGGCAGCCAGGTGACACGCATCTTCGTCACCGAGGGGTGGCTCATCTCGCTCGTGGGCGCAGTGAGCGGCATTGTGCTGGGACTTGTGCTTTGCCTGTGCCAGCAGCAGTTCGGCTGGCTCACACTCAATGCCGACCCTGCCAGCCTGGTGGTCAATGCCTATCCCGTCGAGGTGATATGGAGCGACATCATCATCGTCTTCCTCCTCGTCGCCGCCGTGGGACTCTTCACCTCACTGGTCACATCACTCACCATGCGCCGCCGCCTCGCCACAAGATAACCACGCCACAACAACGGGGAGATATTTACATGTTTGCAACTTAATTGGTTGCAAATTTACTTCATAACCCCAATGCACCATATTGAGATTTTTTCCAAGCACTTTTGACTTTAGACCTTTTGACTTCAGGTCTTTCGTTTTTTCGCCTTTCGCCTTTCGTCATTCGTGAAAAAATCGTATCTTTGCAAGTTGAATTATTGTCTATAGACAACAGCAATTTTGCAATGAAAGAAGAACAAAATAAAAAAGATGCTGAAAAGCATATCATAAACCAAGCGGCAAGCGAGGAATACAAGTATGGCTTTGTGACCGACATCGAGACCAATGTCATACCTAAGGGCCTGAACGAGGACGTGGTGCGTCAGATCTCGGCACTCAAGAACGAGCCCGAGTGGCTGCTCGACATGCGTCTCAAGGCCTACGCCCACTGGCTCACCCTCAAGCAGCCCACGTGGGGGCACATCGACATGCCCGAGATAGACTTCCAGGACATCAGCTACTATGCGGCACCGCGCAAGCAGGCGGCCGAGGGAAATGGCGAGATCGACCCCGAGCTCAAACGCACGTTTGACAAGCTGGGCATACCCCTCGAGGAGCAGATGCGCCTGAGCGGCATGGCCGTTGACGCCGTGATGGACAGCGTGAGCGTGCACACCACCTACCGCGAGAAGCTCGCCGAGCTGGGCGTGATATTCTGCTCCATCAGCGAGGCAGTGAAGGACTACCCCGACCTCATCAAAAAATACCTGGGCAAAGTGGTGCCCTACACCGACAACTTCTATGCGGCACTCAACACGGCAGTGTTCAGCGACGGCTCGTTCGTTTACATCCCCAAGGGCGTGCGCTGCCCCATGGAGCTATCGACCTACTTCCGCATCAACGCGGCGCAGACGGGCCAGTTTGAGCGCACCCTCATCGTGGCCGACGACGACAGCTATGTATCTTATCTCGAGGGCTGCACCGCACCCATGCGCGACGAGAACCAGCTGCACGCCGCCATCGTGGAGATCATCGTCGAGGACCGTGCCGAGGTGAAGTATAGCACCGTGCAGAACTGGTATCCCGGCGACAAAGACGGCAAGGGCGGCATCTACAACCTCGTGACCAAGCGCGGACTGTGCCGCGGCGACCACAGCAAGCTGTCGTGGACACAAGTGGAGACCGGCAGCGCCATCACATGGAAATATCCCAGCTGCATTCTCAAGGGCGACCACTCGGTGGGCGAGTTCTACAGCGTGGCACTCACCCGCAACTACCAGCAGGCCGACACCGGCACCAAGATGATTCACCTGGGCCGCAACTCCAGCAGCACCATCGTGAGCAAGGGCATCAGCGCCGGCCACAGCCAGAACAGCTACCGAGGCCTGGTGAAAATCGCCCCGCAGGCCACCGGCTGCCGCAACTACACCCAGTGCGACAGCCTCTTGCTGAGCGACACCAGCGGTGCGCACACCTTCCCAGTGATTGAGGTGGACAACGACTCGTCGGTAGTGGAACACGAGGCAACAACCAGCAAGATCAACGAGGACCAGATATTCTACTGCAACCAGCGAGGCATCAGCACCGAGGACGCCGTGGGACTCATCGTCAACGGATATGCCAAGGAGGTGATGGCAAAACTCCCCATGGAGTTTGCCGTCGAAGCCCAGAAACTCCTCAGCGTCTCCCTCGAAGGCTCAATAGGATAACAATTTTTCCGAACAATTTTAGACATAAGAACGTTTTCCATCGAATCATCGAAATATCGAATCATCGAAATATCGAATCATCGAAAGAACAAAAGAACCCAACTAATATATGTTACAGATAAAAGATCTTCATGCCTCTATCGAAGGCAAGGAAATATTGAAGGGAGTTAATCTCACCGTCAACCCTGGCGAGGTGCATGCCATCATGGGGCCTAACGGCTCGGGCAAGAGCACGCTCAGCAATGTGCTCACAGGACACCCTGCCTACACAGTGACCGGCGGCGAGGTGACCTTTGGCGGCAAAGACTTGCTCGCCCTCTCGCCCGAGGACCGCGCTCACGAGGGGCTGTTCCTCAGCTTCCAGTACCCCGTGGAGATTCCCGGCGTGTCGATGGTCAACTTCATGCGCGCCGCCATCAACGAGAAGCGCAAGTACTTCGGCCAGGACCCGTTGAGCGCCAGTGACTTCCTTAAACTCATGCGCGAGAAACGTGCCATCGTGGAACTTGACAACAAGCTCGCGTCGCGCGCCGTCAACGAGGGTTTCTCGGGAGGCGAGAAAAAGCGCAACGAGATTTTCCAGATGGCAATGCTCGAGCCCAAGCTCAGCATCCTCGACGAGACCGACAGCGGCCTCGACATCGATGCGCTGCGCATCGTGGCTAGCGGCGTGAACACCCTCAAGAGCGAGGACAACGCCACCATCGTCATCACCCACTACCAGCGACTGCTCGACTACATCAAGCCCGACTTCGTGCACGTGCTCTACAAGGGACGCATCGTCATGAGCGCAGGTCCCGAACTTGCTCTCGAACTCGAGGAGAAGGGATATGACTGGATCAAGGCTCAAATCGACAACGAGTGATTATGAACGCATTACGACAATACATAGACCTGTTTAACGACAACCGCAAGGTCATCGAGGCCGGTTCGCCTGCCGTGCTCAATGCACAGCGCGACGCTGCGCTTGCCGCCCTCCACGGCGCCCGCCTGCCGCGCAAGGGCAGCGAGGACTACGAAGCGACCGACCTTGAGGCAGTGTTTGCGCCCGACTACGGCATGAACCTCACCCGCATCGCCTTCGGCGGCGACGCTACCGAGAGTTTCCGCTGCGACGTGCCCAACATGAGCACTTGCCTCTACACCTGCTTCAACGACGTGATCGTGCCAGGCCCTAACGCCATGCGCAATGCCGGAGGCATGGTCGTGGAGACATTCAAGGAGGCAGCCACCCGCCATCCCGAGGTGCTTGCCCGCTACGGCTCGCTGGCACAGTTCGACGACCCCACCGTGGCTCTCAACACCCTGCTGGCGCAGGACGGACTGCTCGTGTATGTGCCCCGCGGCGTGGTTGCCGAGCGCCCGTTGCAGCTGGTCAACATCTTCAACACCACCCAGCCCCTCATGGCAGTGCGCCGCGTGCTTGTGGTGCTCGAGGACGGTGCCAGCGCACGCATGCTCGTGTGCGACCACACCCAGAGCAAAGACGTCAATTTCCTGTCGAGCCAGGTGGTAGAGATTATCGCTGGCGAGGACTCCACGTTTGACTACTACGACCTCGAGGAGAGCACCCCGCTGACGCACCGCGTGTCCACCATCTACGCCCGTCAGGCTCGTGGCAGCAACGTGCTCATCGACGGCATCACGCTCACTAACGGCTTCACCCGCAACAACTACCGTGTCACAGTCGATGGCGAGCATGCCGAGACCACACTGCTGGGCATGACCGTGGCAGGCGACGAGCAGCATGTCGATACCCACACGCTCATCAGCCACAACGCCGGCCTGTGCCGCAGCAACGAGATGTTCAAGTATGTGCTGGGCGACAAGGCCGTGGGCGCGTTTGCAGGCAAGATTCTCATCAAGGAAGGCTGTCCGCGCGTGGAAGCCTATCAGGGCAACCGCAACCTGTGTGCATCGCCCCAGGCACGCATGTACACCAAGCCGCAGCTCGAGATTTATACCGACGACGTCAAGGCGTCGCACGGCACCACCATAGGCCAGCTCGACCAGGAAGCGCTCTACTACATGCGCACCCGCGGCATCAGCGAGGCCGAGGCACAGCGGCTGCTCATGCAAGCCTTCATGAGCGACGTCATCGATGGCGTGCGGCTCGACGTGCTCCGCGACCGCCTGCACTACCTCGTGGAGAAGCGGTTCAACGGCACACTAGCCTCATGCTCATCGTGCGCCGAGGCATGCATGGTAAAGGGTTAACAGCCTAAAACTATAAAAGCTATAAAGGCTATAAAGGCTATAAAAAACTATGGATATAGAAAAAATAAGGAAAGATTTCCCGCTGCTGTGCCGTGACATCGACGGCAAACCTCTGGTTTACCTCGACAATGCCGCCACATCACAGACACCACAGTGCGTGATTGACGCGATCACCAGCATGTACACCCTCCACAAGGCCAACGTGCACCGCGGCGTGCACACCCTGTCGCAGGAGGCAACCGACATGCAAGAGGCATCGCGGGAAAAGGTGCGTGCGTTCCTTAACGCATCATCCACTCAAGAGATTATCTTCACGCGCGGCACCACCGAGGGCATCAACCTCGTGGCATCATCGATGGGCGAGACGATGTTTAACGGTGATGAAATCATTGTCACCGAGATGGAGCACCACAGCAACATCGTGCCCTGGCAGCTGCTGGGCCAGCGCAAGCGCATCAGGCTGCGCGTGGTACCAGTCAAGGACGACGGAGAGCTCGACATTGAGGCCTACGAGGACCTGTTCACCGAGAGCACCCGCTTTGTCTCCATTGCCCACATGAGCAATGTGCTGGGAACCATCAACCCCGTGAAGCAGATGATCGAGATAGCCCACCGCCACGATGTGCCCGTGCTCATCGACGGCGCGCAGGCCGCGCCTCACATGCCGGTTGACGTGCAGGAGCTCGACTGCGACTTCTACGCCCTCTCGGCCCACAAGATGTATGGCCCCACTGGCGTGGGCGTGCTCTACGGCAAGAAACACTGGCTCGAGCGCATGACCCCCTACCAAGGCGGCGGCGAGATGATATCCACAGTGTCGTTCAAGAACACCACCTGGGCCGAGCTGCCTTTCAAGTTTGAGGCTGGCACGCCCTACTTTGTGGGCATTGCGGCCCTGGGCACAGCCATCGACTACATTAACTCGCTGGGCATGGATGCCATCGCTGCGCGCGAGCAAGAACTGCTCGGCTATGCCACCGCACGCTTGCAGGAAGTGCCTGGCATGCACATCTATGGCACCGCACCGCACAAGGGCGCTGTGATCTCGTTCCTAGTCAACGACATCAACAGCTACGACATGGGGCTGCTGCTCGACAAGCTGGGATTTGCCGTGCGCACAGGACACCACTGCGCGCAGCCGCTCATGGCACGCTACGGCGTCACCGGCATGGTGAGGGCTTCGCTGTCGTTCTACAACACCCGCGACGAGATCGACCGGCTCGCCGAGGCCATTAAACGCGTGAGCATGATGTTTTAAACATTGAAAACCACAACCCTCATGGAGCAATACTACGTTTTTCTCAACAACAGCGAGCAGGGGCCCTACACCCTCGGGCAGCTGGAAGAGATGGGCATCACCCCCGACACCGACGTGTGGACCCAGGGCATGGACGACTGGAAACCCGCAGGCGACCTCGCCGAGTTCACCGAGCTGCTGCAACGCCTTGAATTCAAGCGTCACATGAGCACCCCGGGCGCACCGCCCCACCGTGCCGTTCCCATAGCCCGTCCCGTCCCGGCGGCAGTGCAGGAAGCGCCTCTGCCCGAGCCACGAGCATTCGGCACACCGGTGCCTCACAAGAAAAAAAGCTGCTTCTCATCGTGCTTCTCGGTGGGGCTCATCGCCACCATCGCCGTCGTGGCAATCCTGCTGGGCGTGATGTGCGCCACCGTGCCATCGCGCGACGACCACGTGGATGCCATCAGGCAAGTCTCCAACGAGTGGATAGGCACCAAGGTGCACGAGATGGGGCTGGGCAGCATACTGGGAGGCGTGGTCAAGATGGCAGGAAGTGCCACCACCGACATCGTTATCGAGCACATGTTCACCTACGAGGACCACATCATCTATTCAGTGGGGCGCATCGACTACGGCCAGGGGAACCCCGTCGTGTCGCTAGGCATGCTGGGGCATGTGTTCACATTCTCCAAGGAAGACCTGGGCAAGGCCATCGACAAGGCAATGCAAGACAACATGTCCAAAATCGGCGAGATGGTGACAGTGCCCAGCATCACCACCAAGTCCAATGAGCCACAGGAACCCGAAGATCCCGACCTCCAGCCCGTGCAGGCAGTGACAGGCGAGAACGACACCCCCATCAACGAGCTTTACGACACCGTCATCGACCAAGTCAAGGACGAAGCAATCAAAGTCACCAAAGACTGGCTCAAGAAACAAATCGATGACCTATAGCCTTGATAGTTTTTTATAGACGCTATAGCCCATATAGCCTATATAGAAAACTATAGAAAACTATAGGAA
>JAGHSP010000053.1 GCA_018065815.1 Candidatus Sodaliphilus limicaballi
GACCAGTCGGCACTCGATAGCCGCGCCGACAGTGATGTGAACCGCTTCGCTCCAATCTGCATCGGCATGGACTACAATGCCAACATCAACTGGATTGTTGCAGGACAGCCGCAAGGCAACCGCCTCAATGTGATCAAGTCGTTCTATGTGAAGTTCGAGCGGAAGATTCCTGCTCTGGTATCGGAGTTCTGCACCTACTATGCCCATCACGAGAACAAGACGGTTGTGTTTTACTATGACACAACCGCCCTCGGTGCGAACTATGCAGTGAATGACCAGGACTTCCGCTATGTGATTATCCATGAGTTTGAGCGTCATGGATGGCAGGTCATCGATGTCTATCTCGGCAACCCGATGAGACACGATGAGAAGTACCTGCTCATCAACCAGGGTTTTGCCGGTAAACAACGGCTCATGCCGATGTTCAACCGCCAGAACAACGATGACCTTATCCTCGCAATACAGACAGCCGGCGTGTTACGCGGCCGTCTCGGTTTCCGCAAGGACAAAGGCGGCGAGAAACTTGCTGAGTCCGAAGAAAACCTCCTCGAACACCGCACAGACGGCACCGATGCCTTCGATACCCTCTACATCGGCTGCGAGAAATTCCCCCAGTACGACAGCGGCTTCATCCCAACCTCAGGAGTAGTATGATGTTATAACATATTCGCTTTTTTGCATGCTATTTATTTGTGGCAAATTAAATATCCTATTAAGAATTTCTACAGCACAATTATGTGCCAATAATTATTATTAACAATTTAATTTACAAAACTTTATGAAAGTTATCTATCTTTCACGACGAGAAGCTAGATTAGTTTGCTCGTCAATCGCAAATGTCGTGAATGTTCACGATGTGCCATTCAAACTACCAGGGCATTTCATTATCCAAAGTTATGATTCAATCATTTCTCCGATTCCCACACCAGAACAACTGCAAGAAGAAAAGAATCATGCTCTTTTTGGGAACATTGATCCTTGTAATTTTTCAAATTTTTATCAGTTGGGGATTGTTTACATTTCTAAGGAGATAAACAAATCCGAATCAATTTGGTGTGACAATGAACACGAGCATCACCTGTTGGTTGAATGGGCTTTTCGTTATTTGAATCCTCATGTTGTTGAAGATTTAATTCCATTTTCAAAAGATGATACGCTTATTGCTCATAGCAGTTTGGTGGAGAACCATTTGAATAGTCTATGTATTCAGGATGAGGCTTTGGTCATTCCAGTATGTCCTGAAGTTTTCCAACTTACAGGAACTGGTGTTACATACAAAATTGGGCTTACTTCTTCTGTGAGAAATGCCATTATGAACAAGAAAGGTAAGATAATGAAATTTAATCGTGTCAAATTGGTTTGTGGTAGATTTCACAGAACTTTTCACGTTGATTCAAAAAGTACTCGCATCTTATCTTTTAATGCTCCTTTTTTTACTCATGATGGAAATCTGATATATGAGACAAAACTCTCTGAATTGAAATTTGTTCTTGGAGATGAGTTTTCTCCGTTTATATAACAGTCATCTCAATTTTATTGAGTAACTTTGCATCGTCAACATAGTTGACAAGACATCGCGGACAAAAAATCATTAGTCTATTGTTTTGAAGAAAATGTAGGAACCTTTCAGCAAACGACAAAATAGATTAGTGGCTCTCGCTATATGCGTGGACTTCTAATCGTCAGTCGTTTTGGCTTCCTACATGCCACTTCAAAAGACGTGCGGGAGTCCATGTTTTTTTTATTTGCAAGCCTTGCAATTCTCCAAAATCCACATTAAATCGCAAATTGTTGAAAACTTTGTTCATAATATCAGGGATATTATGGCAATTTGTTGTAAATTTGCAGATATAAAATGAGTTGTGCCTAGGCATAATCCGAAAAACGACCAAAAAACACTACGACATACGCCCCTTTCCGGGTGAAAATATTGAAACTCCCTTGCAGTCTTAAAAGGCTTTGGTCGGCCTATCGGAACTGCAAGCGGAGTTTTCTACTTAATTGGCATGAGTACAAAATTCTTTACCAATAGAGAAGGAAATACATTGATGAAGAAGTTTGAGGGTGTTCTGTCAAGCAACACTAACATCAAACACCTTGATGCCGTTGTTGGCTTTCTTCGCGCCAGCGGATATTTTTCTCTGCGTCCATTCCTTGACAACATAAATAAAGCTCGTATTCTTGTGGGCATTGATGTGGACAAATACATCATTAAGGCACACAATGCTGGGAAAATGTTTTTTGGCGCAGAGTCTGAGGTCAAAGAAGACTATCTCATCCAGCTTAAAAAGGACATCGAAAGTGCAAACTACACCAAGGAAGTTGAAAGTGGCATCAAACAAATGGTTGATGATCTCACAAGTGGAAAACTTGAACTTCGTGCGCATCCGAGCAAAAAAGTACATGCCAAGATGTATATCCTTTACCCTGACAACTTCAATTCCAATACGCTTGATGCTGCCGCAATAACAGGTTCAAGCAATCTCAGTGGTAATGGTTTGGGCATAACCCAAGACAAGCAATATGAATTCAATGTTATGCTGCGAGACAATGACGATGTACAATTTGCAAAGGATGAGTTTGAACAGTTATGGGCAGAAGCTGAGGGTTGTCCCATTGAGGCTACTGATGTCGATGCAGTTATCACTGGCACTTATCTGAATGGTGATGCTACACCTTATGAGGTTTACATCAAAATGCTCATGGAATATTTCTCTGACCGTGTACTTGCTACTGACTCACAGAACGCATTTGATATGCCAGAGGGATATACCTCATACGAATACCAGACCGATGCAGTAATTGAAGGGTATCAGAAATTACTCAAGTATGACGGTTTCTTCCTTGCCGATGTTGTGGGTTTAGGAAAGACCGTTATTGCAACAATGATTGCAAAACAGTTCTGTATTGACAACGGATATGAAAACACTAAGATTCTTGTTGTTTACCCACCTGCTGTTGAAAACAACTGGAAGCAGACATTCAAGGACTTCGGCATAGACAAGTACACCCGTTTCATTTCAAACGGCAGTCTGAAGAAAGTACTCGATGAAGATAATTATGACTATTGGAACGCCGACGAATATGACCTTGTGCTCGTTGACGAAGCGCACAAGTTCCGTACTCATACAAACACAGCGTTTACCGAACTTCAGGAAATATGCAAGATGCCTCGCGTCGAAACTGGAAATATCCCAGGATTCAAGAAGAAGGTCATGCTCATCTCTGCTACGCCGATGAACAACACGCCTGCCGACCTCTACAACGAAATCCTCTTGTTCCAAGACCCTCGTTGCTGTA
Organism: Candidatus Sodaliphilus limicaballi; assembly: GCA_018065815.1. Classification (GTDB taxonomy): domain Bacteria; phylum Bacteroidota; class Bacteroidia; order Bacteroidales; family Muribaculaceae; genus Sodaliphilus; species Sodaliphilus limicaballi. The sequence goes on from JAGHSP010000053.1 coordinate 3,301, forward strand.
CCATCGACGGTGTGCCTAACCTCACTTCTTTCTTCAGCCCGCTTGTAGTAGAGTTCAAGAAACTGAAGCGTGATCCAGAATACGACCTCTCAAAATTCAAGGAACTTGCAACTAAGGTTCGTGACCGCATCATCAAACCAATAACAGTTCGACGCACACGTACTGATATTGAATCGATACCTCGCTACCACAAGGATATACAAGGTTTCCCAAAGGTGGCGCCTCCTGTGCAAAAGACCTATGAGATGAACGACCGCATTGCCAACATGTTTGAGGACGCAATGTCAAAGCTTGTCAACAATCTCTGTTATGCACGTTATCAGGCTATCGCTTATTTGCTGCCTGAAAAGGCCGCTGGGCTTTATGATAATGCGGAGTTGATTTCTCGTAGTTTGGCAAGCATCCGCAAAAATGGTCTCGTGAAGCGTCTGGAAAGCTCGTTCTATGCTTTCCAAACTTCAATCCGTCGTTTCCGTGATGCGAACCAATACATGATAAACATGTTTGAGAACGACCGTGTGTTCATCGCCCCAGACCTTGACATAAACTATCTCTATGACCAGGGACTCACAGATGACGAAATTGAAGAGCGTCTGAACAACAAAGCAGAGGACAATCCAAAGAATGCAGTGTTTAAGGCTGCTGACTTTGAACCTGTATTCATCAAGATGCTGCGCGATGACCAAGCTGTGCTTGAGGCAATGTGCAAGGATTGGGACACAGTTACTGAGGAAGACGACTCCAAGTTTGCTAAGTTTAAGGACATTCTCAAGCATGAACTGTTTAAGAAAGACCGCAACCCCGGCCAGAAACTTGTCATCTTCTCTGAGAGCGTTGATACAGTCGAGTATCTGAAGAAACGCATTGGCAGAAACGATGTCCTTGTAATTGATGCAGGAAACCGCAACAAGAAATACAAAGACATACAGGAGAACTTTGACGCTAACTACAAGAAAGAACTCCAAAAGGATGACTATAATATCATCATTACAACTGATGTGCTGGCCGAAGGCGTTAACCTTCATCGTTCAAATATCATCATCAACTATGATACTCCGTGGAACTCAACCAAACTGATGCAACGCATTGGGCGCGTTAACCGCATTGGTTCAGTGGGAAAGGATATTTACAACTACGTCTTCTATCCTTCGCGTCAGGGCAACCGCATCATTAAACTCAATCAGATTGCGTTGTCTAAGATTCAGACGTTCCATACAACATTTGGCGAGGACAACAAGATTTACTCTAAAGAAGAAATCATCGACCGCGACTTGGAGAAACTGTTCAATGACGGCATGCAGTCGGCTGCTCGAGAACGCAATGAAGAAGTACCTTTCTACGAGGAACTGCGTTCGTTGTATCTGAATGATCGCCGAGAATACAATCGCATTTCCAAGATGTCACTGCGCAGTCGCACTGGTCGCAAAGAACTGTGTGTAGACAATGTTACCCTCAGCGAGGATACACTTGTTTTCCTCAAGACAAATATGCGCAAGACATTCTTCCGCGCAAGTGATGAATCTGTTGAGGAACTTTCGGTTGTCGAGGCTCTGAAATTTTTCAAGGCAGAACCGACTGAGCAAGGTGTAAAACGCATTGAACATCACCACGAACATGTTGTAAAGGCCATCGAGAAATTTAACCAACTTCGTGGTCAAGAGGTTGTCGAGGTTGAAACAAATGCTATGCAATCAAGTTCATCTCTTGGTGCTCAGGTTGCCATAGCATCAAGTTTGCTTAACCTCTTCTTGCCGGAGATTCAAGATGAGAACTTGTATCAAAAAGTGGTACAACTTCGCCTACTTGCCGAGCGTGGCGTGATTACTATCATTGCTAAACGCCTACAACGCATGTCTAAGGATTTGCAACGAGGCAAATTGCATCACGACCAAGCTCTCAATGAGATCATTGAAATGGCAAACAAATACAACGCTTACTTCCTCAGTTCCGAGGACTTGAAGCATGAGACCGAGACCGAACCGAGTATTATCCTGAGTGAATCCTTTGAATAACAATAAAACTACATACAATGGACTATCGTTCTATAATTGAATCAAAATATAACCGTGCCAACTGGCAGAAACTGCTACATGACATCTTTAAGCAGCGCATTGAGTTCTGGTCAGTTCCTACTCCTGTCATTGTAGACAAGGACATGGCAAAGAGTGCCCTCTATACAGGTAAGATTACTTTACCTGACGGACATATCATTGCGGTATATGAAGTGGAACTAAGCGACAGCGTTGTCATTGAACGCAACCGTGCAGGCATTCGCAACCTGCTGTGCTCAAGTTGGCGCAGCATGGGATGCGCAGGTGCCTTTATGTTCTGCTTCCGCCAGGATGAGGCTGTGCTCAGGTTCTCTTATGTAAGTGAGTCGCTTGCTTTCACTGAGGACGGTACCATTGCTAAAGAATCTACCGATACCAAGCGATTTACTTATCTGCTTGGCGAGGGCCATCGCAGTCGTACTGCCATTGAGCAATTCGAGAAACTTAAGGCGAGTGCTCTCAATCTAAAGGATATTACAAAAGCATTCTCTGTAGAAGCTCTCAGTGACTTGTTCTTCCGTGAATACAAAAAGCATTATGAGGATATCATTGAGTTTATCACGGGTAAGCGCATGGTCAAGGTTGCCAACAAGTGGGAGGAGAAAGTGACAGGTTCGCCTTGCACAATGATCATGCAAGAGTTCGCTTGCTTCCCCGATGCCGAGAAGGCAGTTCGAGATTATGTAAAGAAACTCATGGGTCGCTTGGTTTTCATCCAGTTCCTTCAAAAGAAAGGTTGGATGGGATGCCCTGCCGGTGATTCCTGGACTGGAGGCGACAAGGAGTTCGTGCAAAATCTGTTCGAACGCACTCCGTTCAAGGACACTTTTGTCGATGATGTGCTGGAACCGATGTTCAACGACATCAATTCACGTCGCGATAGAGACATTGCAAACGAGGTCCTTGGGCATGACATAAAGATTCCATACCTCAACGGCGGTTTGTTTGAGCGTGACTCTTACGACAAAACAGACTTCCCGCTGCCTGCAAAGTATATGAAGGCTTTGCTGGACTTCTTTGCATCATATAACTTTACCATCGATGAGAATGACCCGGACGATGCTGAGATTGGTGTGGATCCCGAAATGCTCGGACGCATTTTTGAGAACCTTCTCGAGGACAACAAAGATAAGGGTGCTTTCTATACTCCTAAAGAGATTGTCCACTACATGTGCCGCGAGTCGCTAATTGCATACTTGCAGACCGACATCGAAGATGAGACCAAGAAAGAGTCTTTCCGCCAGTTCGTGACTACTCACGATGTAAACGTTCTCAATCCTGGCGATGTCTACAAAGTAGACAAGTTGCTTCGCGATGTGAAGATTTGTGACCCGGCAATCGGCTCTGGTGCATTCCCCATGGGATTGCTTCGCGAGCTATCTGCTTGCCGAATGGCTATTGAAGGTCTGGAACCCGACACCACTATTGCTGATGTCAAGAAGGACATCATCCAAAACTCAATCTATGGTGTAGATATTGAGAAGGGTGCTGTGGACATTGCACGCTTGCGTTTCTGGCTCTCTCTTATCATTGACGAGCAGACTCCTCATGCTCTGCCTAATATGGACTTCAAGATTATGCAGGGCAACTCGCTGCTCGAGCAGTTCGAGGGTATTGACCTCAGTGGCATGTCTCTAAATGAGCAAGCAAAGAAGAAAGCAAAGAAAGGTCAAGCATGGATTCAAACCATTGCTTTCGATGAACAAGATTCACTTGATAACATCCAACAGGCTATTCGTGAATATTATAGCACGGAGGATCATTCTCGCAAACTGCACCTTCGAAAAGTCATAAACGACAATGTTAAGAGTTATATCATTAATCTCAAAGGCTTTACTCCTGAGATTAAGGCAAAGCTTGATAACCTTCCTATCCCTAACGATCAGTTCTTCTTATGGCATATCTACTTCAAAGAAGTATTTGATAATGGAGGGTTCGATATTGTGATTGGTAATCCTCCTTATGGAGCTAAATTATCTGAAAAAGACAAAGTTTTATTTAAAGAACTGTTTTCTGATGTTCATATGAGAACACCTGAAACTTTTTGTTATTTCATTTCGCAATCAATACGATTATCCAAATCAAATAATTCTATTATATCCTATATCGTACCGAATAATCTTTTCTTTCAAAATGAAAACGAAAAGACTCGTGAACTATTAATCTATAAGAACCGATTGTTGCGAGCAATTAATCTTGGTGATTCAACTTTTGAAAATGCAGATGTCCCAACTTGCATTTTTTTAACATCAACAGGAAAAAAAGATTCGTACACAATCTCATACTCTGATTACAGGTTAGATAAAATTTCTTCTATAGATTGGAATCATGGAATTGAATTAATAGAAAATAATGTTCTAAAAAATATTCCAGCTTATTCTCTCGGAATGAACACTAAGGAAGTAAGTCTTCTTAACAAAGTAAGTACTTTGGGTATTACTATTAATGAAATTGCAGAAGAAATGGCATGTGGAATTTCTACTGGTGGGAATAAAGCTTTTAGTATTTCAAGAACTGAAGCAGTAGAAAAAGAACTAGAAAGAGATGTAATCCATAAGGTATTATTTGGCTATGAAATTGACAAGTATAAAATAGATAGTGACGATAACATAATAATTTACATGCAACGAGATATGAAAGAAAAAGATTATCCAAATGTTCTTTCACATCTTGCTCCATATAAAGAGAAATTAGCAAAAAGATCAGAATGTAAAAAGGGAATTCTTCCTTGGTGGGTAATGAATCGCCCGCGATACTCGAGATTATTTGAGGAACCAAAGATAATTATGAGACAAACATCTGACTCTATTAGATGTGTTTATGATGATAGTGGATATTATGTTATAGATAGCATACTTGTTCTTAAAACCAAAAATAAAGAATACGACTACAATTATATTGTAGGAGTTCTTAATTCTTGTCTTACTAATTTTATCTACCAAGGACTAACTCAAGAAGCAGGGCGTGCATTTGCGCAGGTAAAACCAGCTAATGTTCGTAAATTATACATACCTAAAGTTACGCAAACTCAGCAAGTCCCAATCATCACGCTCGTTGACCGCATCATCGCAGCCAAGAAAGTAAACCCACTCGCTGACACAACCACCGAAGAGCGCGAAATCGATCGCCTCGTCTATGAACTCTACGGTTTGACAGACGAGGAAATCGCAATTGTTGAAGGAACAAAATAAATCACAAACTTATGAAAAAGTATCTTTATATATTTCTAATGACGTTATCGTTTTTCTCTCTCTACTCATGTAAATGTGATACTTGTGGAGGGGATGAGGAAATAACTGTTGACTGCAAGACATGTGATGGAGATGGTCATATTCGCTGCCATGAGTGCAGAGGCAGTGGAGAAGTTGAATGTGATGACTGCAACGGATATGGTTCTATGACCTGTGATTATTGCTATGGCAGCGGTCGTAACGGAATGTGTGCAATATGTTTGGGAACAGGAATGGACGATAGCGGATGGACCTGTATTCATTGCAACGGAACAGGAAAAAACAGATGTTTCAACTGTAATGGCCAGGGAACCGTAACATGTAACGAATGTTTAGGTTCTGGAGAAGTCACCTGTTCTAGGTGTAGAGGTCGCAGATTCGTAGAATGTCAAGAGTGTGAAGGTAAGGGCAAAAAGACTATCCCTTGCCCCGACTGTCAAGATTGATATTGAAAATTAGCAAAATATATCAAACAAAAGAAAATATCAAATTTGGTTGCATTGCAACGATATGTCAACCTGTGGGAGATCAAATACGATAAGATGACCGACGAGGAAAAGAATATGCTACCACTTCGCCGCATCGCAATCTTCGGCACCAACGACAAAAATTTGGCACAATTATTGCTAAAATAATG
>JAGHSP010000234.1 GCA_018065815.1 Candidatus Sodaliphilus limicaballi
GAATTAGTAAACGCAATTGCTGCTGAGGCAAAGTTGACAAAGGTTCAGGCAAAGGACGCTCTTGAGGCTGCTCTCAAGGCTGTTGAAGAGGCTCTCGTAAAGGGTGACAAGGTTGCTCTCATCGGTTTCGGTACATTCGCAGTTAACGAAAAACCCGCTCGCACTGGTCTTAACCCCGCTACAAAGGAGAAGATCGAGATCCCCGCTAAGAAGGTTGTTAAATTCAAAGCTGGTAAGGAACTCGCTGAGAAGGTAAAATAAGTGGTAAAACACCTATAACTCACAACAAGCCTTGACTCACACACCCGTGAGCAAGGCTTGCTTTTTTCATCAAGCAATATGAATCTCAAGCATACTCTGATACTCATTTTAGCGGCTATCGCCTGCTCCACCGGTTACGCCGGCACCATCGACGAAGTTTTTCGTCACGACGAAATCACCATTGACCTGTGGCCCGACGGTTTCCCCAACTCTAACGGCATCGACTACAACGACCCCGGCATTGACCGCAGCCGTCACCTTAACCCCCAGATGCACGTGTACACAGTGAAAGACGAGCGTCCCACCAAGGCAGTGATACTATGCCCTGGCGGAGCCTACGGAGGACTCGCGATAACACATGAGGGATACATGTGGAGGCCGTTCTTTGAACGCGAGAAGGTTGCCACAATCGTTCTTGCCTACCGCCTGCCGTGCGACCATCATGACGTCCCTGCAAGCGACGTGTATCAAGCAATGCGACTTGTCAAGAAGCATGCTGCCGAGTGGAACATCGACCCTGACCAGATAGGCATCATGGGATTCAGCGCAGGCGGACACCTCGCATCGACAGTAGCGACACACGCTCCGGCCGACGTGAGGCCTGCTTTCCAAATCCTTTTTTATCCGGTAATATCAATGAAAGACGGCTTAACCCACTGGTGGTCAAGACGCAACTTGCTGGGCGAGAAACAACCGCAAGAACTGCTCACACTCTACAGCAACGAGCTGCAAGTAACCAAGGACACTCCCCGCGCCTATATCATCCACGCCGACGACGATGGCGACGTTCCTGTGCTCAACTCGGTGCTCTACTATGAAGCCCTGCAACGCAACCGCGTCCCCTCGGTGCTCTACGTCGTACCCTCTGGCGGACACGGATTCGGCATCAAAGGCTCATTCAAGTACCACGAGCTCATGCTCAACACCCTCAGCGACTGGCTCCACACCTTCTGAAATAGAGATAAAATCGAGAATTTAGATGCGGTTGCCCTGTAATAACGATTCTTTTATTTGCTAATTTTGCTTACTTTTACTATTTCTGCAAATGATTTCAATACCCAACGGCATATTATAGCAACTTGGGAGAAAATCACGACATAATGGAAAGGCGTTCATACGGCGCTTTGTTCTGACTAGGCAAAAGCACCGATGCCGAAGAAATTGTTGGCGATGTTGCCGAGAGCGTACGCCGTTTATGCAATATAATGGCATGGATTTCGTTGATTCTTTCCCCTCTTTACGGCATTGCAGTCGCCATTAACATGGATGAAGTCGCTGGATGGATATTTATATTACTTTCTATTCTATCTAGTATTTGGGCGTGAACTGCATAAGAGAATGTAAGAACAAAAACAATACAAAAACCGCTGAACAGTGACAGAAATAATGCCACACAGTTCAGCGGTTTATGTTTTTTTCAGACAAGCTCAATGCTATAACATCAGCATTGCTGCTGGTTTTATATTCAACAATTTACAAATGCGCCCTGCGATTTTAAGGTTCGGTTCGGATTTCCCCGACACAAAATCGTTGACGCGCGTTGTGCTCACGCCCAGTTCAGTCGCAAGCTGTTTTTGCGTGAGGTGCATTTCCTTCAATCCGTCGGCAATGAGTTCGGCCACTGTGGGTTTCTCAATGGGATAATGTTCTTTTTCATATTCTATGACAATGTCAGACATCATCATGAGTTCCACTGTCTTGGGATCGTCCAGCGGAGTGGTATCGTCAACTAACGGAAGCAGTCCCTCAATCCTTGATTGTGCAAGTTTGTATTGACTTTCAGTAATTTTTATCATATTGCCTAATTTTAAATCGATTTTGCATCTATTTTGTCATATTCTTGGTGGGTGCCCACGAATCTGATGAAAATATATCCCATCACAAATTTCACCACGACAACCATCCTGTACTTATTCCCGCCTATGTTAAACACATAATGCTGATTTCCCACCGAGTCCACCGAACCGAAGTCCTGCTTCATTTCGGCAAAATTATGCCAATCAGCTTCTTCTGCGGCATGATACCATCGTTCCAAAGCGACCTTGGAATCTTCATGCCCAGGTCTCTCGTAAAATTCTTTTAGTTTTCTATGCGAAACGATTCTCATATTATATTATTTACGAAGCAAAGGTATAACAATAATTCCTTTTTACAAAATATTTTGCAACAAAATTTCCATATTAAGGATTTTTCAATTCAACTTTCGCATGTTATAAAATCAAGTTACATGTTGTCCCGCCAGGGACAAAGAATTAGCAACAATCACTTTAATTTAGGAAACTTATGTTTTCAATATTGCGGAAAAACGACAAAAGTGTGAATTTCACGAAAATAATTGGTAAAGTGGCAAAAAATTACTACCTTTGTCCGATTTTTACACAATGTATTAAAATAAATTATGTTTACACCTACTAAAAAAACCATCGTACTGGGTGACGGACGTGAGATCACCCTCGAAACTGGAAAGCTTGCAAAGCAAGCCGATGGAGCTGTTGAACTGCGCTTTGGCAACACTATGATGCTGGCGACAGTTGTTTCGGCCAAAGAGGCCGAGGAAGGTGCTGATTTCATGCCCCTTCAAGTTGAATACAAAGAGAAATTCTCTGCTTTTGGCCGTTTCCCCGGCGGTTTCACCAAGCGTGAAGGTCGTGCGAGCGACTACGAGATCTTGACCGCTCGCCTCGTGGACCGCGTTTTGCGTCCCCTCTTCCCCTCTAACTATCACGCTAACACTATCGTTCAGATCATCATGTTCTCGAGCGACGGTGTTGACTGCCCCGATGCTCTGGCTGGTCTGGCTGCTTCGGCTGCTATCGCTGTTTCTGACATCCCCTTCGAGGAGCCCATCGCCGAAGTGCGCGTGGCTCGCATCGACGGACAATTCGTTATCGACCCCACTTTCGAGCAACTCGAAAAAGCTGACATGGAATTGATGGTAGGTGCAACTTACGATAATATTATGATGGTCGAGGGCGAAATGGACGAAGTGAGCGAGGACGACCTCATTGCTGCTCTCAAGGCTGCTCACGATGCTATCAAGCCCATGTGCGTTGCACAGAAGGAGCTTGCTGCCGAGCTTGGCGTCGTTAAGCGTGAATACTGCCACGAGATGGACGACGAGGAAATCAAGGAGCGCGTTCGCACCGAGTGCTATCCCAAGTGCTACGCTGTGGCTCAAGCCGGCAGCGCCGACAAGCACTGGCGCAACGAGACCTTCGACAAGGCTCTCGAGGAGTTCATGGAAACTATCCCCGAGGAGGAGCGCGAAGAGAAGTCTCCCATGATTCACCGTTACTTCCACGACGTGCAGCGCGATGCAGTGCGCCGTTGCATCCTCGACGAGCAGGTGCGCCTCGACGGACGTAAGACCAACGAGATACGCCCCATCACTTGCGAGCCCGACTACCTGCCTTACCCCCACGGTTCAGCAGTGTTCACTCGCGGTGAGACACAAGCTCTCGCTACTGTTACCCTTGGTACAAAACTCGACGAGAAACTCATCGACGACGTGCTCAAGCACGAGAACGAGCGTTTCTTGCTCCACTATAACTTCCCCAGCTTCTCTACTGGCGAGGCACGTGCTCCCCGTGGCGTGAGCCGCCGCGAGATAGGTCACGGCAACCTGGCACACCGCGCCCTCAAGCGCATGCTGCCCGACAACTTCCCCTACACCGTGCGTGTCGTGAGCGACATCCTCGAGTCTAACGGTTCGTCTTCGATGGCTACCGTTTGCTCTGGTTGCATGGCTCTGCTCGATGCAGGCGTTAAGCTCAAGAAACCCGTTGCAGGTATCGCTATGGGTCTCATCACCGACGAGGGCAACGTGAAGCACGCTGTGCTCAGCGACATCCTGGGCGATGAGGACCACTTGGGCGACATGGACTTCAAGGTAACTGGTACCGTTGACGGTATCACCGCTACACAGATGGACATCAAGTGCGACGGTCTCCCCTACGAAATCCTTGAGCAGGCACTCCAGCAGGCAAAGGAAGGACGCCTCCACATCCTCAAACTCATCAACGAGGCTATTCCCGAGGCTCGCGAGGACTACAAGCCTCACGTTCCCCGCATCGTTCACATGACAGTGGACAAGGAGTTCATCGGTGCTATCATCGGCAAGGGTGGCGAGGTTATCCAGGGCATCCAGGAAGAGACTGGCGCTACTGTTACCATCGACGAAATCGACGGCAAGGGCGAGATCGATATCTCTGCTGCTAACGTTGAGAACATCAACGCAGCCGTTGAGCGCATCAAGGCTATCATCGCTGTTCCCGAGGAAGGAACCGTATACACCGGTAAGGTGCGCAGCATCCTTGAGTTTGGCGCATTCGTAGAGTTCATGCCTGGCAAGGACGGCCTGCTCCACATCAGCGAGATCAGCTGGGACCGCCTTGAGAGCATGGAAGCTAGCGGCATCAAGGAAGGTGACGAGCTCACTGTCAAGCTCATCGAGATCGACAAGAAGACCGGCAAGTTCCGCCTGTCACTCCGCGCACTCCAAGAGAAGCCCGAGGGCTACGAGGAGCGTCGTCAGGAGCGTCGCGGTCCTCGTCGCGAGGGCGGCAACGGCGGTGGCAACCGCGGTCCTCGTCGCGAAGGCGGCAACGGCGGTGGCAACCGTGGTCCCCGTGGCAACGGCGGTAACAACCGTGGTCCCCGTCACGAGTAATCAAGACGGCAAATAAAACTGGTTCCATTGTCAACAATGAAACCTACCACCATAAGCCCCGGGCGCACCGCTCGGGGTTTTTACCTATAAAATTCACTAATCTACCCTGCAAAATCATGAACAATAAAAGCAAGCAGCCATCCAAGTTTTTCGCCACGCTGATTCATTCAGTGGGTAGCCCCGTGGTTAACGAGCTACCGTTTTTTCTTGTCACCGCTTGCTACTTCTGCCTTAAATCCACTCTCCACAGCCTGCCCGCAGTATTCGGCAACCCACATCTTGACTACTCATTGCTCGTTGCACAGCGTTGTTTTGTGGGGTTGTTCTTCAGTTACGCCTTTGCAGCGGTGGCCCACGTGGTGAGCAACCGCATCGCCAAGAACATGGTTTACGCATCCATGTTCATCATCATGCTCATTGACTTTTTCTTGCAAGCCAACACTCACACAGGCATCGGGGCCGAGACGTTGAGACTTGTAGCCGAAACCTATACCAGCGAGGCAACCGAGTTCCTGCAAGACTACTTGCTATCATCGGCAAGCATGAAGGCTTATGCCAAAGTGGCCATCTACCTTGCCGCATTCATCTCTCTCACAGTGATAAAAAACAAGTGGGGACATAACATGTTGCAACGTGTCGCCGCCCCCGTTAACTGGCTGACGTTAGCGACATTGCTCACGAGCGTCGGCTTCGGCGAGTGTTTCGTTGTGCTCGCCCAACTTTCCACGACAGAACAGATGATGAGTTATTGCGAGTATTACAATTTCCCCGACCCAGTGAGCAGGATAATCGCAGCCACCAAGACGCTGTATGTGTCAGGCAAAGAAACGCAACAAGCCATCAATGCCAACATTGCAATCAAGCCATCCACGCCGCGTCAAAGCAACGATTCCATCAACATCGTTGTCGTCATAGGGGAATCTTTCATCAAATGGCACTCTCCTCTCTACGGCTATCCGCTTAACACGACTCCCCACATGGCTAGCGAGGCGGCATGCAACGACCTCATCACATTCAACAATGCCTATTCTCCTGCAAGCCAGACCAGTCTCGCTATCAAGAACATACTCAGCTGCAACTCGGTGAGCAATGACGAAAAATGGTTTGACCACCCCATTTTCCCCACCCTGTTCAAGCAAAGCAACTGGAACGTCTATCTGTGGGACAACCAGAGAGGTTACGGACAAGGGTCAATGTGGACCTTCGCACTCAACTCTTTCTTATACGATAAAGAACTCAATCCCATAGCATTTACCGAGAATAACCCCGACTGCTATGCACACGACGGAGAACTCATCGACTCTTTCAACTTTGATGTCTCATCAGGGGGCAACCTGGTCATCTTTCACCTCAACGGCCAGCATCACAACGCTAGCGAACGCTTTCCGCACGAAAAGCGGTTTATGCGATTCACTTGCGACAGCATCAACCGAAACGAGCAATGGCTTGACCGCAGCAAGAAAACCGCTATTGCCCAGTATGACAACGCCACACTCTACAACGACTACATCCTGTCACAGATCTACAACAAGTTCAAAGACTCTAACAGCATTGTCATCTACTTCTCCGACCATGGCGAAGAAATCTATGACTACCGGGACAACCGTGGTCGCAAACTCGATGGCGACATCACGCCCACGCTGTGCCGATACATATTTGAAGTGCCTTTCTTCGTGTGGTATTCTCATGGCTACAAAACCAAGTATCCCCACAAAGTCCAGGCCCTGCTGAATGCACAAGACAAGACATTCTCGACCGACGACCTCTGTCACATCTTGTTCAACCTCGCCAATCTCCCGTCCGAGCACTACAAGCCCGAGAGAGACATCATGCACAACGATTACAGAGAACGCATTCCCGTTGCCTACTTCGGTGAAAAGAAACACAAAATCGTGAAATAACAGAAACCACTGAAACAGATTGCTTTTGTTACTTTTGTGTACATTGGCATTTATTGCTGTCCGGTTAAAGTTGCGAGAATTGTCATCGTTATCGTTATCGTCATCGTCATCGTTTTTTCGTCCTTCGTTTTTCGTTTTTCGTCAAATTGTTGTATCTTTGTAGTTTGAACTGAAACACAATGACAACTATGGAAGTTAAGATAATGAACAAAGGGCCTCATGCTTTGCCACAGTATGGCACTCCGCAAAGTGCAGGCATGGATCTGCGTGCATGGCTCGACACTGCGCTCACGCTGCAACCGCTCGAGCGCGCGCTCATTCACACCGGCATCTACATGCAGCTGCCACCGGGATATGAGTGCCAAGTGCGCCCCCGCAGCGGACTGGCACTGAAACGAGGGCTCACCGTGCTCAACAGCCCCGGCACAATCGATGCCGACTACCGCGGAGAGGTGTGCGTGATTCTTGCCAACCTGGGCAATGAACCACAGACTATCGAGAACGGCGAACGCATCTGCCAGATTGTTGTTGCCAAGCACGAGACCGTGGAATGGATTCCCGTGAGCACTCTCGACGAGACCGAACGAGGCGATGGGGGATTTGGACACACTGGCACTAAATAACACAGGACCGAAAATGAGAAAAATAATATACCGACTGCTTCCATTGCTTGCTGTCATCATCACCGCAGCGCCAGCAATGATGTCGCGCGACAACACCGCTCCACAAGTGAGCAATAGCGACAAACTCAAGGCACACTACTATTTCCTTGAGGCACAGAACGAAAAGTCAAAGGGCAACACCGACGCCTACTTCGACCTGCTGCGTCGAGCACACGAGCTCGACACAACCAACACTACCTACTCTTGGCACCTGGGATACAACATGCTCACTATGGACAATGCCGTACGCAGCAATGTGCAGGTAGCTCTTGACCTGATGAAGCAACACTATGAGGCTTGCCCCGGCGACTACTACGAGACCCTTTTCTACAGCGACGCCAACATGATGCTAGGCAATCCCGGAGAAGCCTTAAAGGCCATCAAGACAATATGTGACCTCAACCCCTACAAACCCGAGCTGCAGGTGCGTCTGGCCGATGCCTATGCACGCGTGGGCGACTTTGCCGCTTCCAACGAGACCTACGACTCTATTGCCAAACTCAACGGCAAGAGCCTGCAGATCACCACAAAGAAAGTGGGCAACTACCTCACAATGAACGACACTGCCAATGCACTGCGCGAGATGCACGAACTGCTTGCCACCGCACCCCGAAACGTGGACTACAACATCACCATGGGCAGTGTGATGCAGCAACTGGGCATGCGCGACAGCGCCCTCACCTATCTCGACATTGCACAGCAGGCCGAACCTGACAACGGCTACACCTATCTAGCCAAGGCTAACTTCTTCATGCTCAACGGCGATTCAACGCAATATGAGCAGCAGATACATCAAGCGCTCATCAACGAGAACCTGGGCATCGAAGACAAGATGCAACTGCTGGTGACATCGGTAAAGCAGATGATACAGAACGAAGACTCAACAGGCCGCGCCGACACGCTGTTCAACGTGCTCATCAAGCAGCACCCACACGAGGCAGTGGTGCACGAGATGTATTGCGAGTACCTCATCTACAAGAAGGACTACCAGACCGCCGCCGAGCAACTGCAATATGCCCTCGACATCAACCCCACCGACGCCAACGGATGGCGGCAACTCATGATCGTGCAAATGATGGCCGACGACATTCCCAACGCTCTCAAAAGCGCCGAGAAAGCACTTGAATATAACCCCGACAGCCTGGAACTGTACCGCTACATCGCACCAGCCTACATGCAGATGAAGCAACTCGACAAGGCCATAGAGACCTACAACCTGGCACTGCAGCTGGCCGACAGCACCGATGTTGAAACCATCAGCGACCTCAAGGGCGGACTGGGCGACGTGTACCAGGAAATGGGCGACACCGAGAATGCATTTGCCCTCTACGAAGAAGCCCTGCAACTCAACCCGCTGAACGTGGGAGTCATGAACAACTACGCCTACTTCCTGTCGCTCAAAGGACAAGACCTCGACAAGGCCGAACGCATGGCTGGACTAGCAGTGAAAAGCTACCCCAACAGCGCCACCTATCTCGACACCTACGCTTGGGTATATTTCAAGAAAAAAGACTACCAACTGGCGCTAATGTATATCAGGAGCGCCATCGACAACGACGACACGCACAGTGCCGACGTCTATGACCACTACGGAGACATCCTGTTCATGAACGGCGAACCCGACCAGGCGCTGGAACAGTGGAAAATAGCACTTGAAAAAGACCCCGACAACGAATTGATTCAAAAGAAAGTCAAACACAAAACAATATTCTTCGAATGAAAAAGTACATCCTCATCATAGCCATCGCCCTGCAAGCGGCAGCGCTCGCAGCATGCGGCTCGGCTAAAAAAGCCGTGAACCCCGACTCTACAACCGTCACCACAACACCGGCAGCCCCAGGCAGCGACAGCAAGCGCGCCCAGATGATCGCCTCGACCTTCGGGGCATGGCAGTCGATGCAATGCAACGGCACACTGTCGCTGGGTGGCAAGAAATCTATTTCAAGCAGCGTAAACGTGCGCATGCAGCGCGACAAGTTCATCAGCATCTCACTGCGTCCCATCCTGGGCATCGAAGTGGGACGCATGGTGTTTACCGGCGACTCGGTGTATATCGTCGACAAAGTGCACCGCCAGTATATTGCCGAGAATGTCGATGTGTTCATCAACGGCCTGCCGGCCAACGTGGGCACACTCCAAGACATATTCCTGGGCCGAGCATTCACCATCGAGGGCGGGACTTTCAACCAATCGAGCACAAAGAATGCAGTAGCATCGGTAAGCAACAACGTTGTGACCCTCACCCCGGTCAAAACCGTAAAAGGATTTGCCTACGACTTCAAGTTTGACGACAAGAACATCATCAAGGCTCTCACAGTCACTCCCGAGGGAGCCAAGGAGACAACCTACCAGGTTGACTATGACGACGTGCGCAAGACCGTGGCTGGCAATGTGGCACACTCGCTCTGCATCGAGGGCACAATGAAAGGCAACGCGCTCAAGCTGAAACTCTCTTACAACAACATCAGCTGGAACCAGAACGTGACTGCCGACACGTCAATCCCCTCAGGCTACAAACGTGTGACAGCCGACAAGCTTGACAGCCTGCTTGGCGGAGGTGACGACGAGAAACAGAAGTAAGCCAGTGCGGCAATTTACTGCGGCAATTAGTTGCCACATACACAAAAATAGATTAACTTTGCATATAGAAAAAATATAATAGCATCATGATGAAAAAATCATTCTTCTCAATAGCTATGGCAATGGCTGCTTTTGTCGCTGTGGGTCAGGACAAAACGCCTGTTGTGTATTTCACCCGCGACATCTCCCCCGAGGGACTCGTGCGCATCTATCACGCGCTGGGCGTTGAGGCCACCGGCCGTGTGGCAGTGAAAATCAGCACCGGCGAGGGCGGCAACAACCACTACCTCAAGCCCACGCTCATACGCGACCTCATCGACGAGGTGGGCGGCACCATCGTGGAGTGCAACACTGCCTATGGAGGCACCCGGCAGGACATCAACAAGCACTGGGAAACAATCCATGAGCATGGGTTTGACAGCATTGCGGCAGTCGATATCATGGACCAGTACGGACAGATGCGCATCCCCACACAGGACAAGAAGCACCTCAAATATGACATCGTGGGCGACCACCTTGCCAACTATGACTTCATGATCAACCTAGCCCACTTCAAGGGACACGCCATGGGCGGTTTCGGCGGAGTGCTCAAGAACGCATCTATCGGCGTGGCATCGAGCGAGGGCAAAGCCTATATCCACACCGCAGGCAAGACCAGCGACCTGAGCAAAGCATGGTCACGCGAATACCTCGCCGCAGGTCCCACCCAGGACCTCTTCCTCGAGTCAATGGCAGCGGCAGCACAGGCTGTGCACAACTACATGCACGGCAAGGTGCTCTACATCAACGTGATGAACAACATGAGCGTGGACTGTGACTGCGACGGCACACCCGAGGCCCCCGAAATCAAGGACATGGGCATCATGGCTAGCCTCGACCCCGTGGCCGTTGATCAGGCCTGCCTCGACATGGTGTTCCAGCACAAAGGCACCAAGGGCGACGACAACAAGCCCCTTGTCAACCGCATCAACCGCCAGCACGGCACGTATATCACCGACTACGCGCAGCAGATAGGGCTCGGTTCTAAGGAATATTACCTTGTCAACCTCGACCTGCGCATGCCAACTCCCGCCACCAAGTAAACGCGTGGCACACTATTTGCTATATTTAAAGTAAATGAGACGATTTGATTACATACTCCTGTTAATGTCTTTTGCGCTCACGGTGCAAGCCGTGCAAGCGCAAAACGATTCCGTCTCGGTCAAACTCGTCACTTTAAGCCCTGGCGATGAAGTATTCTCGGTGTTCGGACACAGCGAGGTGCGCGTCACCTGGGAAGGTAACGACCTGTATTTCAACTACGGAGTCTTTGACTTTGACGAGCCCAATTTCTTGCTCAAGTTTGTGCTGGGCAACGCCGACTATATGTGCGTGGCCATGCCCAAGCAATTTGCCCACATCGGCCTCGACGGCCGACGCATGGTGGAGCAAGACCTCAATCTCACCCAGGAGCAAGCCATCAAGGTGCGCAACCACTTGCTCAACAACATCCATCCGCTCAACAGTAAATACCGTTATAAATACCTAGGCGACAACTGTGCAACCCGCACACGCGACATCCTGGAGAACTTCACCGACTCGCTGCAATACCCTGCCATGACCGACACTGTCACCTATCGTGACATGTTGGCAGACTGCACCCGCAATTTCCCGTGGGAGCACTTCGGCATCGACCTTCTATTGGGGGCCGACGTGGACACGGTGATTACCATTCGCCAGCAGATGTTCATGCCCATGGCCATGATGAAAGTCATGGCAGATGCCACCGTGATGCGCGACGGCAAGCGCGTTCCGCTTGTCACAGCCACCCACACCGAGATTGAAGCCAACGACGTGGTCGATTCAATCAACTGGGTAACGCACCCTCTCACCATCGCCCTTATCTTCCTGGCGCTGGTGACTGCCGTTACCATTGCCGACCTCAAGCGTCACACCGTGAGCCGGTGGCTCGACTTCGGCGTCTGCACAGTCTATTCAATGGCTGGTTCCATATTGTTCTTCCTCATGTTTGTCTGCGACCGAGAAGCAACATTCCCCAACTACAACGCATTGTGGGTCAACATGTTCTACTTCATCCCGCTGGCACTCATGTGGAGCCGCCGCACCCGCAAGGCACTCCGTTACTACTACATGGCTAACGGCCTGGTTGTAGCACTCACCATCATCGCTTGGCCTGTGATTCCACAGGTGGCCAACGTAGCGGCTTTCCCGCTCATGATCGTTCCCGTGCTCAGGGCCATAGCACACATGCGGGCAAAATAATCACTTACATTGCAAAAAACCACTGCAACACAACGTTTTTCTCAAGAAAAATGCGTATCTTTGTGGATATTTGCAAATTGAACAAAAAAACAAAAAACAATACATATTATGGGACTATTTGACCTTATCAAAAACGTCTTTGGCGACAAATCGACACGCGACATGCGCAAGATCAAACCTATCATCGAGCAGATCAAGGCTGCATACCCCGAGATAGAGCAACTCTCTAACGACGGACTGCGCCAGCGCACCGCCGACATTCGCCAGCAACTGCAAGACGCCGTAAAGGACAAACGCGACGAGATTGCAAGCATCAAGGCTAAAATCGAAACTCTTGAATACGAAGAACGCGAACCCCTGTGGGAGCGCATCGACAAGATTGAGAAAGAAGTGCTCGAAATCCTCGAGGACGAACTCAACAAGGTGCTGCCTCAGGTGTTCTCTATCGTGAAAGAAACAGCCAAGCGCTTCTCACAGAACGAAGTTATTGAAGTCACTGCCACCGACATGGATCGCGACTTGTGCGCACAGGGCAAAGACTTCGTCACCATCGAGGGCGACAAGGCTTACTACAAGAACCACTGGATTGCCGGCGGCAACGACACCGTGTGGAACATGGTTCACTACGACGTGCAGCTCATAGGCGGCACTGTGCTCCACCAAGGCAAGATTTCAGAGATGGCTACCGGTGAAGGTAAGACCCTCGTGGCTACCCTTCCCGTGTTCCTCAACGCACTCACCGGCAACGGCGTGCACGTGGTCACCGTCAACGACTACCTCGCAAAGCGTGACTCGGAGTGGATGGGACCGCTCTACATGTTCCATGGCCTCACCGTGGCTTGCATCGACAAGACTCAACCCAACTCGCCCGAACGACGCGCCGCTTACCAGTGCGACATCACATTCGGCACTAACAACGAGTTCGGTTTCGACTACCTGCGCGACAACATGGCCATGCGCCCCGAGGACATGGTGCAGCGCGCACACAACTACGCTATCGTCGATGAGGTCGATTCAGTGCTTATCGACGACGCCCGCACACCGCTCATCATCTCTGGCCCCATCCCCCGCGGCGAGGACCAGATGTTCGATACTTTCAAACCCAATGTTGAGCGCCTCTACAACGCTCAACGCAAACTCGTCACCTCGCTTCTGGCCGATGCCAAGCGCATGATGGCAAGCGACGACGAGAACACCGTGAAGGAAGGCACACTGCTGCTCTTCCGCGCTCACAAGGGTCTGCCCAAGTACAAGCCTCTCATCAAGTTCCTCAGCGAGGAAGGCGTGAAGGCATTGATGCTTAAGACCGAGGCTCACTACATGCAGGACAACAACCGCGAGATGCACATCGTCACCGATCCGCTGTACTTCGTCATCGAGGAGCAGAACAACACCATCGAGATTACCGATAACGGTATCGACGTGCTCACACAGGGTACCGACGACCCAACATTCTTCGTGCTCCCCGACATCGCTTCACAGCTCTCGGCAGTGACCAACGAGCAGATAAGCGACGAAGAGAAAGTGGCAAAGAAGGACGCCCTGCTCCAGAACTACTCTATCAAGAGCGAACGCGTGCACACCGTCACACAGCTGCTCAAGGCCTACGCCCTGTTTAACAACAACGAGGAGTACATCGTGACCCCCGAGGGCGAAGTGAAGATCGTCGATGAGCAGACCGGCCGCATCATGGAAGGCCGCCGTTACAGCGATGGTCTGCACCAAGCTATCGAAGCCAAGGAAGGCGTGAACGTGCAGGCTGCAACACAGACCTTTGCAACCATCACGCTGCAGAACTACTTCCGCATGTACCACAAGCTCGCAGGTATGACCGGTACTGCCGAGACCGAGGCTGGTGAGTTCTGGGACATCTACAAACTCGATGTAGTGACCATCCCCACTAACCGCCCCGTGCTGCGCAACGACATGCCCGACCGCGTATATAAAACCGAGAAAGAAAAGTTCAACGCAGTAATCGTCGAGATTGAGAAGATGCGCGACATGGGACGCCCCGTGCTCGTGGGTACAACATCAGTCGAAATCTCCGAGAAACTGAGCCGCATGCTCAACCTGCGCCACATCCCCCACCAGGTGCTCAACGCTAAACTGCACCAGAAGGAGGCCGACATCGTGGCACAAGCCGGACGCTCAATCGACGGCAAGGGCGTCGTTACCATCGCTACCAACATGGCAGGTCGTGGTACCGACATCAAGCTCACCCCCGAGGTTAAGGAAGCCGGTGGCCTTGCCATCATAGGCACCGAGCGCCACGAGAGCCGCCGCGTCGACCGCCAGCTGCGTGGTCGTGCAGGACGTCAGGGCGACCCCGGGTCTTCTGTGTTCTACGTGTCGTTTGAAGACAAGGTAATGCGCCTCTTCGCTAGCGAGAACATCGTTAAGGTGCTTGACAAACTCGGTCTCAAGGACGGCGAAGCCATCGAGTCTAAAATGGTGACCAACAGCATCGAGAAAGCACAGAAACGCGTCGAGGAGAACCACTTCGGTGTGCGTAAGCACCTCCTTGAATATGACGACGTGATGAACGAGCAGCGCAAGGTTATCTACACTCGCCGCCACCACGCAGTCATGGGAGAGCGCATCGGCATCGATGTGATCAACACCCTGCACGACGGTGTAGAAGACCTCGTGATGCAGTTTGCAGGCGACCAGTATGATGACTTCAGCAATGCCGTGATGATGAGATTCGCTGTCGAGCCTCCATTCGGCAAGGACGAATACCGCCACATGGACAACAACAAGAAGATTGACCAACTCTTCGACAAGGTTCTCAAGTCATTCAATAGCAAGATGTCTAAATTGAGCGAGGTGGCAAACCCCGTGATCCAGAATATCGTCGCACAGCAGCTCGAGAGCGGTGTGGAGCCCCAGGGCATCATCCGCGTTCCCATCACCGACGGACGTCGCACCTATGGCATCGCCATCAGCATCAAGGAAGCATACGAGACCGGCTGCAAGTCGCTTGAAAAAGCATGGCAAAAGGCTGTGATGCTCCTCACCATCGACGAGAACTGGAAAGAACACCTGCGCGAGATGGACCAGTTGAAGCAATCAGTACAAAACGCTAGCTACGAGCAGAAGGATCCCCTCGTGATTTACAAGACCGAGGCATTCAATATGTTCTAGGGCATGGTGGGCGACATGAACGGCAAGACATCAGGCATCCTCATGCGTGGTCAGATTCCCGTTCAGGTCGAGGAAAACCAACCCACAGTGCAACAGCGCGAAATGCCCGAGCAGCCCAAGCAGCAGTACTCTGAAAACCGCGGACAGGACCAAGAGGACGCTATCGCTGCCAATGCCGAGGCACAACGCCGTGCTGCGCAAGGCGCATCACAAAACCGCCCGCAGCGCACCCAGCCCATCATTGCAGCTCCCCGCGTGGGACGCAACGATCCCTGTCCCTGCGGCAGCGGCAAGAAATACAAGCAATGCCACGGACGAGGACTCTAATCCTCTACACAAGAGCATAACACCTAAATAGCGATGCAATCCTCGTCTTGGGGATTGCATCGCTTTTGTTATCTTTGTCAACTATATAGCAACAACCTTTTTGCGGACTCCCCGCGCAGATCTCACTGAACTCACTGATTTTTTTCATTGAAAATTATTGTTGTCCGGTAAAAAAAGAAAATATCTTTATTATGATTTTTATGCTTATTTTCAGTGTATTTCAAGCGCAGCGCCACCGCCTAAATACGACCTAAGAGAAAAGGCGCTGCGCTTGAAATCAACTAAAAATTAACAAAAAATTTATTCTTCGTCAACATCCTCATGTTACACCAAAGTGTTAGCAACAATATTCCTAGTGATGTTGTTTTTTTGTCCTTTCCCCCCTCATTTTAGGCATAAAACCCTAATCC
>JAGHSP010000434.1 GCA_018065815.1 Candidatus Sodaliphilus limicaballi
TCACTACCCCCTATGAGGTTAAGGACAAAATGTCGATGATATGGGACCTCATTGCCGATAAAGTCAAAGATGTGTTTGATAATCCCGACCATAGCAAGATAAGTGTATTCTTCTACATTGCCGCCGCATCAGGTGCCTTTGAAGACATGCTCAAGGAATAACCGATAAATAGGTTCCAAAATAATTACCCGAATCATGCAACTATCACAGCATGATTCTAGATAAAAGGGACGGTTCTTTTTATCTAGTTTTGGTCGTCAAAAGCGAGAAAACACAAAAAAACTAGATAAAAAGAACCGTCCCTTTTATCTAGTTTTGCTGCGGGAAAACTTAATTAATTCAAAATAATAGATGGCTACCGGCGCGGCTATGAATATTTTTTTGTAAATTTGTACTTTGATAATCATAGTATATTAATAAGACATGAAACTCTGCAAATACATTCTTGCCGCAGCAATAAGCGTGAGCGGCATGTGTGCAACAGCCGAGGTGCTTCCCACTCCTCAAGTAACCGGTGGTATGCCCGTCATGGACGCTATGAACAAGCGCATGAGCAGCCGCGACATCGACCCCGACCAAGCAGTCACCAAGCAAGACCTCAGCAACATGCTGTGGGCGGCGTGGGGCATCACACACGACGGCAAGCACACCGTGGGCACTGCGATGAACCGCCAGGAACTCACCGTGTATGTCATCACTCCCACCGAGATAAGCCGCTACAATCCCGTGGACGGCACGCTCACCGTTGTTGTCAAGGGCGACTTCCGCGAAGTTGCTGGACAGCAGGAGTTTGCCAAGCAAGCACCCATCAACCTGGCCTTTGTCGTTGATACCGACAAGCAGAAGAGCACCGAGTACCAAGGCTACACCGTGGGAGCTGCGTCGCAAAACGTGTATCTCTACTGCGCCGCCAATGGACTCAAGACAGTTGTGCGCGGCATGTTTGACCACGACAAGTTGCCGCAAGTGATGCAACTGCCCAGCAACGAGCGTGTGGTTCTAGTGCAATCAGTGGGACATTAATATGACTTTCAGCGGATTAAGATCTCTATTATTTTCAGTAATAGGCACTAGCTGCGTGCTAGCAGCCATCACCGCATGCTCTAGCGACAGCATGAAGGCTGATGAGCGTGAGACCGACGAGTCCTACATGGATCTGCTTGTCGAGGAAGAGGAGACCCCCGTGGAGAGCGGTCCCTTCGACGGCGTGGTGCACAGCATCAAGTCACACCTGCCCCCCACGTCTTACTCGGAATTTTTCCGCGACACCAACGACTTGCAGCTCACAGCCGCACGTGCCCTGGGCATAACACCCATGCACAGTCTCGACGGCATCTACGACACCAGCCACAACATTGTCAAAGTGAAAACCTGCGACGACTTTGTGGTGGATGACCTCACCTACTCCATGCCCTACCTCGTGCCGCGCGCCGCTGCGTTGTTGCACGACATAGGCCACGCCTTTCGCGACACCATCAAGGCCCGCGGCGGCAAGGAGTATCGCATGATAGTCACCAGCCTCATGCGCACTCACAACAGCGTGAAGCGGCTCAAGCGACGCAACCGCGCTGCGACCGACAGCTCCTGCCACCTCTATGGCACAACTTTCGACATCAGTTTTGCACGTTTCGACTGCCGCGACTCCAGCTTTGTGATTTCAGAGCAGGACCTCAAAGCCATTCTAGCAGAGGTGATCCAAGACAAGCGCGAGCACAACTACTGCTACGTCATCTACGAGCGCAAGCGCGGATGCTTCCACGTGACAACAAGATAATAACGATGACGATGACTTTTTTCTTGACGATAATAACGACATTAACGATAATAACGATATTAACGATAATAACGATAATAACAAAATGACTGAACAAAACGCTATCACCAATTACCTGAAGTATGCAGGCATCAAGGAACTCAACATCAAGGCAGCCCTCGTTGACTGCGACGGAGTGCTCTTCGACTCGATGAAAAACCATTCACGCGCATGGGTGAAACTCATGACCAAGAACGGCATCAAGTGCACACGCGATGAGTTTTACGCTATGGAAGGCATGGTGGGCACCGAGGTCATCAAGACCAAGTTCAAGACCGGTGCAGGCAAGATAATCACCGACGACGAGGCACTGGCTCTCTACGGCGTGAAGGGACGCTACTTCCGCGAGCTGGGCGAAGTTCCCGTGATCGAAGGCACCATCGACGTGCTCAACGCCCTCAAGGAGAGAGGCATCAACAGCGTGCTTGTCACCGGTTCGCAGCAGGCATCGCTGATTGAACGCATCGACAAGGATTACCCCGGCATCTTTGAGGACCGCAAGGTCACAGGACACGACGTGCGACGCGGCAAGCCCAATCCCGAACCCTATCTCAAAGGCATCGGCAAGGCTGGCGTCAAGGCAAGCGAGTGCATCGTCATCGAGAATGCACCGCTGGGAGTACAGGCCGGACATGCCGCAGGATGCTTCACCGTGGCTGTCACAACTGGCCCCATCAGCGAAAAAGAACTCTACAAGGCTGGAGCCGACATGGTATATCCCAACATGGCAGCCCTGCTCGCCGCACTCCCCGCATTACTTGAAGCAAAGGATTAATCGAAAAGTCGATTATACTCTCGCCAAAATCACAATAGATATGCAGCAACTCATATTCACCAATGATGTGGCAACGGCACTCTCGACCGTAGCACGCGGCAAACACTACAACCGCATCTTCGTCCTCGTCGATGAGAACACCAGCCGCGAGGTATTGCCGCACGTGCAGTGCGACGCCATAGCCGGGGCACACGTGATCACCATCCCCGCCGGCGACACCCACAAGAACATTGACACGCTCACCCAAGTGTGGACCGAGCTCGACAACAACGGCGGCACACGCCACTCGCTGCTCATCAACCTGGGCGGCGGCGTGGTCACCGACCTGGGCGGCATGGCAGCAGCCACATTCAAGCGCGGCATCGACTTCGTCAACTGCCCCACTACGCTGCTCAGCGCTGTTGATGCGGCCGTGGGAGGCAAAACGGGTATCAACTTCAATGGACTGAAAAACGAACTAGGCGTCTTCCG
The DNA here is from genome assembly GCA_018065815.1 of Candidatus Sodaliphilus limicaballi. GTDB lineage: Bacteria > Bacteroidota > Bacteroidia > Bacteroidales > Muribaculaceae > Sodaliphilus > Sodaliphilus limicaballi. The sequence goes on from JAGHSP010000434.1 coordinate 3,060, forward strand.
CGAGGCCGATGCGGTGATCATCTCCACCTGCTTCTTCGCCACGCTGCCTGTGAGCGAACTCAAGAGCGGATATGCCGAGATGCTCAAGCATGGCATGCTCGACAGCGAAGACGAGTTTGCACGTCTGCTGGGCTACGACATCCAGCAAGCAAGCCTCGACCAGCTCTTGTCGCTACTTGAGACCTCGGTCAAGGTGAAACAGCGCATCGTGGAGCAAGATCCGCACGAGAAGGGATTGCGGCGCGCGCTCAACCTGGGTCACACCGTGGGCCACGCCTTCGAGAGCATGGCGATGCACCGCGGCAAACCCATCCCGCACGGCTATGCGGTGGCTTGGGGCATGGTGGCCGAGACCGTGCTCTCGCACATGAAGATGAAAATGGCCAGTGCATCGCTGCAACGCCTTGCGCAATTTGTGCGCGACAACTACGGCGCGTTCTATATCACCTGCGATGACTACCCCGAGTTGCTCAACTACATGCACCACGACAAGAAAAGCGTGCAAGGCGAGATCAACTGCAGCCTGCTGCGCTCATGCGGCGACATCGAGACCGGCGTCACCGTCACCGACGACGACATGAAAGCTGCCCTCGACATCTACCGTGACCTCATGGGAATATAAGCTGCCATCATCACAACACCGCCCAAATGAAAAAAAAACACTAATAATGCACGATTATTCAAAAAAATTGACTATTTTTGCAGTCAATTATGAAGAATATTAAGAGATACATATTGATTATTGCTACAGCAGCCACAGTTGCGGTATCGCTCTCATCATGCTGGAACAAAGATTATTACATGTTCAGCGACGACGAGTGGAGCAATAGCGACTTTATTGATGACCGTTCCATCCTCAACGGCGAGTTTGACCTCGACGACATGGACCGATAACACATTTTCCGCACAGGAATTTCATCATATTAGCGTCAGGCACATCTATGCCCGACGCTAATTTTCATTTCCATACCACACCGCTTTGTGTCCTAAATAGAAACATAGGTGGTAAAAATGTAATATTGCTTGTTGTGTTTTTCAGGATTTTGCTTAACTTTGCAGTCTATTATATAAT
>JAGHSP010000214.1 GCA_018065815.1 Candidatus Sodaliphilus limicaballi
TCCTTTCGGCGGCATTTTTTATGTCCTTGACATGTTTGACAAACATCTGGGCTGGCTGATCGACCATAAGCTGGGCAAACGGTCGCAGTTCAGAGGATTTCAGCGCAGCGAGATCTTCCGTGCCATGTTCAGCATCTGCTTCTGCGGCGGCTCCTGCATCGAAGACCTCAACACCTTCTTGATGGACACCCTGTGCCAACGGCCCGGCACAAGGGTTCCGAGCCCCGACACCGTGCTGCGCGGCATCAGCGAGCTGGCTACTGACAACATAACATACACCTCGTCCAGGGGCAATGACTATGAGGTGAACACCGCCGACGCTCTCAACGAGCTGCTCGTGGACATGCTCGTGGCACTGGGGCAGATAGTGCCCGGCGACACGATGGACTTCGACTTCGACCACGAGCTCCTTGAGGCGGGAAAGTACGATGCGCAGTGGACCTACAAGAAGTTCGCCGGCTACAGCCCCGCCGTGGCCATGCTCGGGAGCTACATAATCGGGGTGGAGAACCGTGACGGCAACACCCCGGTCACCTTCATGCAGGAAGAGACGCTGGAGCGCGTCTTCCGCAGGATAATAGCCGCAGGCATAAGGATAGGGCGAGCAAGGATGAACTGCGGCTCGTACACAAGGAAGGTTGTGGAGATGTGCCTGAGATACTGCGACAAGTTTTATATCAGGGCAGAGCACTGCCAGTCTATAACCGGGCTGGTCAACGACCCGCTGCGCACCGACTGGAAGACCGTTGAAATCAACAACGAGCGGTACGAGGTGCGTTCCTTCCCGTTCTACAAGTTTGACGGCATCAGGCACCTGCGTCTCGTCGTGCAGCGCAGGATGCGCAGGCAGGGCGACATCTTCAACGGGATGTATGATTACCGCTGCATCCTCACCAACGACTGGGACATGGAGGACGAGCAGGTCATCGAGTACTACAACCAGCGAGGCGGCAAGGAGCGTGCATTAGACCAGATGAACAACGACTTCGCATGGAAGCACCTGCCCAAGTCGTTCATGAACGAGAATGCCGTGTTCATGCTCATCACCGCCATGTGCCGCAACTTCTACCTGTTTATCATTGACGACCGGGACATGCGGGATTTCGGCATAGGGCCCAACTCCCGCATGAAGCGATTTGTGTTCCGCTTCATCTCCGTACCAGCCAAATGGGTTGTAAGGGCAAGGCAGAACGTGCTCGTGATGCACACGAGACGGCCTTACAGGAAGCTATGGAAAGCCTCAGGCTGACAAATTTGACTTGCTGGTACTTAACACCGCCGTCCGAAAGGATTGGGGAAAGGGGCAGTGTGCCCGCTCGTGACAAAAACACACAGAACTTAGCACGTTGCCACCGATTCGGCCAGGCGATGCCCCTCTAACGCGTGCAAAAACGTTAACATATTTTATACTGCGGATTTGAGGATAATAACTGAGAGGGCGTGTCAAAATGCACGAAATGGCGGCGCGCTGTAAGCGCAATGTTGCTACTAGCCCAAGGCAACGCCTTGGGTAACAGGCGGTAACAATAACACGCCCTGCAAGGGCAAAAGATTTGTTACTCTACCAAAGCGCATTTTGACACACCCTCATTCAGTTAAATCAGAGCAATTTGTTGTAACTATACTACAATAGATTTTTTTGCAGATTCCCCGCGCGGATCTCACTCACACATGATTTTGTAATGAGAGGCTGAAAGCCGACACGCAGAACGCACTATACTGCTTTGAGCACATGCCTTGTGCGAGAGAATGATTTCAGTGAGATCCGCGAGGGGACTACACAAACAAACTATTGGCGTCTTCTATATTTTTATATTTAACATCTATTTGGTTAGA
>JAGHSP010000411.1 GCA_018065815.1 Candidatus Sodaliphilus limicaballi
CAGTTATAATACGTTTTACCGTTTTTTCTTGAACTTGGCGAAGTGGTCTTCTTTTTTGGGTCCTTTCTTGCCGCGTTTTTTCTCTTCCTGTGCCTTGCGGAACTTGCGGTTGGCGGCATTGCTGCGCTTGCCCTTGGCTTGTTTGAAGTCTTCTTCCTGCCGTGCTATGGCAGCCTCGATGCGTGCCATGCGCTCCTCGCGGCGACGCTCGCTGCGGTTCTTCTTTATCTCGGCCTTCTCGCTGCGGGCTGCGGCCACATAGTCCTTGCCCTCCACAGCAGGCTCCAGATACAGCCGCTTGCCATAGAACTCGGCATTCTTGAGAGCGCTCACCACACGGTGTCCCTCGCCTTTCATCACGTCAAAGAGCGAATAGTTGCTCAGCAGGTCGATGCGTCCCGGCCCTATCTTCTGCCCCTTGGTGTTGGCATTGAGCATGCGTATCAGGTCGGGCGCGAAGAAACCGTCGGCCTTACCCACGTTGATGTATATGCGCTCATATCCCTCTTGCGCCACGCGCGAGTCTATCTCGCTCATAGAGCGGTTCTTGGGGTCGCCGTGGGGATTTTTCTCTTTTTTCTTGCGCTCGCCCTTGTCGGGTATATTCTCGATGACGGGAGCGTTGCTGTAATAGTCAAAGAGTCGGTTAAACTCAAGCGACAGGATGCGCTTCAGGAGGTCCTCGCTGCTGAGCCACGACAGTTTCTTGAGCACCTCGGGCATGTAGGCAGCGATGCCTTCCTCGTTCACATCCACGCGCTCCAGCTTGTCGATGAGCGAGTGCAGCTGCTTGCCTATGATTTCCTCGGCTTGAGGCACCTCGCGGCGCTCAAAGGTCTTGCCTATGTGCTTCTCGATGTCGCGCAGCTTGTTGCGCTCGCGGGAATGGATGATTGCGATCGACGTGCCAGTCTTGCCTGCACGGCCTGTGCGGCCGCTGCGGTGGTTATACACGTCGTTATCGTCGGGAAGGCTGTAACTGATAATGTGGGTCAGGTCGTCCACGTCGAGGCCGCGCGCAGCCACATCGGTTGCCACCAGAATCTGCAGGTTGCGCTCGCGGAACTTCTTCATCACCGCGTCGCGTTGAGCCTGCGACAGGTCGCCATGCAGAGCGTCGGCATTGTAACCGTCCTGGATGAGGTTGTCGGCTACCTCCTTGGCCATGGCACGGGTGCGGCAGAACACGATGCCGTAGATGCGCGGGCGTGAGTCCACGATGCGTTTCAGGGCAAGGTATTTGTCGCTCGCCTTGACCATGTAGTAGCAGTGCTGCACATTGGCCGAGCCCTCGTTGCGGGTGCCCACCACATACTCTGTGGGATTGTGCATGTAGTTCTTGGCGATGCCGGCAATCTCGGCAGGCATAGTGGCCGAGAACAGCAACATCTTGCGCTGGTCGGGCACATGCTCCAGTATCTCGTTGATGTCATCCACGAAACCCATGTTGAGCATTTCATCGGCCTCGTCGAGGATAACAGTGTTTACTTCGGTCAGGTCCACCTTGCGGCGCTTGATGAGGTCGAGCAGGCGACCCGGGGTAGCCACAATCACCTGCACTCCGCGCGACAGGGCCTTGATCTGGTTCTCGATGCTTGCTCCGCCATACACGGCAAGGATATTCAGCCCGTCGATATACTTCGAGTAGTCGGCGAGGTCGCTTGCTGTCTGCAGGCAGAGCTCACGGGTGGGATCAAGAATGAGAGCCTGTGTGGCACGCGACGAGACATCGGTGCGCTGCAGCGTGGGCAGACCGAAGGCTGCGGTCTTGCCGGTGCCGGTCTGTGCCAGCGCCACCACGTCGCTGTCCTCGTTGAGCAAGTGCGGGATAACCTTTTCCTGCACTGGCATGGGTGCAACATAGCCCATATCGGCAATCGCCTTGAGCAAATCTTCTCTCACTCCTAATTCTTCAAATGTCATATAATTGTCTTTTCTGTTTTTTTATTAAACTACAAAGATACTGCTTTTAAACTAAAAGAACAAAAGAAACATAAGATTTGTGAAAAACCTCATGTTTCTTCTGTCTCTTTTGTGTCTCTGTGGGTGGGGGAGAATCACTTGCCCAGGATGATGTTTATCACCAGGTTGGCATCAGTGACGTCTATGGCGCCGTCGCCGGTCACGTCGGGGTTGCCGGTGTAAGGCTTGCCCAGGATAGCGTTGATGATGAAGTTGGCGTCGGTGATATCTACGACGCCGTCACCGTTCACGTCGCCCTTGACTGCTGCCTTGTGGGCTGTGTAGTGGCTGTAGAACTCCTTGAATGTGATGCTCTGCTCGCCTGTGGCGCCGCTCTTGCTGGGGGTGATTTTTATTTCCTTGACGGTGATGGGATAGGTGCTCACCTTGTCCGCTCCGCCCAGTGCCGCGATGTCGAGCAGCAGGGTGTGGTCCTTGCCAGCCTCATATCCGCCCTCTGTCTCGTAACGCACATAGTTGGAACTGGTGACGTTGTTGTTGCGGGTATCTACCTGGATGTAGTCAATGGGGATGCTGCTGTTGAATGTGAGCGCGATGGTGTCGGGCAGGCTGTAGAAGGTGATGTCTTTTTTGAGCGACATGTAGGGCGCACGGCCGCCGCTGTACTTGAACGTGAGCACGCCGTTCTCGCTCAATGCCAGGTTGCTGGCACCGCTCTGCTTGAATGTCCAGCCGTCCCAGGCCTGGTTGATGACGGGGCTGTCGCTGATCTCAACCACCACGGTGTCGTTGTCAACAAACGAGCCTATGTTGCAAGTGATGGGAGTCACACCGTTCTTCACTCCTTTGAGCACTCCGGCGGTGATGGTTGCCACGGTGTTGTCCTCGACGTTCCAGTCAAGGTGGGCTGGGTCATAGAAGTAGGTATTGTTGTTGACCGTTGCTGTGACCTCTACGGGATAATCGCGGTCGTCGATGAGGATTGCGGGCTTGATGGCGATTGAGGGCTGTGCCGCGAGTGTGGTCACGGGCACGGTTGCTGTCATGCCGTTGTAAGTGGCGGTGAGAGTGCCACTCACAGCATCGCCTCCTGCAACGAACACGTCGCCTTGAGTGGTGCCAACGCTTGCGTCGCACGACAGGACGAAGCCTTTCACATCCTCGTTGATGAGTTCGCCGTTCTTGTTGTAACCAAGCACTTTGGGAGTGAACGACGAATAAACGGGTGCCTTGACATGGAAGTCGTCAAACATGATAGACGCTATCTCGCTGTCCTCTTCGCCCTCGGCCACGAGCATCCATCCGCAAGCCACAGCGCGAGGTGTGCCCTCGGTGGTGGTGTTGATGATAGAACCGCCTATCATCATCTCGGCCGAACCGCCGGCATCGTAGTTGATTACCTCGCTCACGTCGGGACACATATTCTTGAGAATCTGGCACATGACGGCTGTGGGGCAACCATCGCTCTTGCCGTAGAGTTTGCTCACGCTCTTGTCGATGACAATCATGTAGAGTCGTGTTCCCTCAGCGTTGCAGCCATATGCTGTGCGGCTGTAAACCATGCTGTTATATTCCTCGTCGTAGTTTCGCCCGGTGAGTTCGCCGTTGTGCATCACCTGTGCATTACCCTCGACCATGCTCTCTATGGCAGGAACGCCTGTGCCGCCGTTGGCGTCATTGGTTGTCCAGTAAGAGGCCACTTCCACCTCATCGCCCACAGCGAGCGCCGATAGCTTTGCCTTGGCAGCGCCGCTGGCTGTGATGCAGGCATCAAACGCTCCCAGCTTCTGGCGGTCGGCGCCGTTGACTATCTTGCTCACCACCATTTTCACGGGCTTGTTGACGAGCCATTTCTCGCCCTCGGCGAAGGTGAGGAAATAGTTGTCGGTCTCGCAGTTGCCCTGATTGTTGTGAGCGGTCCAGTTGGTCTCAAACTCGCGCGTAGCGGTATATGCCTGGTTCCACAGGGCCACCTCGCCGTTGATGCAACGGCGGTTGAAGTTGGCATAGTTTACCTGCCCGGTTTTCTCGCTGGTGATTGCGCCAGCCCAGGCAAAGTGTCCCATGTGCACGCGGCGGTCATGCGTATAGACCGACGCCCCGGTGCGGGCCCAGCCGCCGTCCCACTGGTCGGCGGTCATGTTGGTGTTGACATATGTGGTGTCGTTGCGCACAGCGGCTCCCATAGGGGTGCCCAGAGCATATACATTCCAGGGAGCGCCCGACCCGCCCACAATCCAGAAGTTTCCGTTGCAGGCTGCGACAGGACGCTTGGTGGCTGTGCGGTTGCGGTGATAGGCATTGGCAAGGGCCTCGGTACGCCCCACGGTATTATAGCCGATGGTGGTCTCGACGCGCATGTGAGGGTTGGTCACATCGGCTTCAAGCACATACACATTGAGCGGGTAGTCGGGTATGCGCACGATGGTGTTGACCATTCCTGGACCTATCACACGATGGGCCAGCGTGTCCATAGCATAGGACTTGCCGTTAATCATCACATCGGCCATAGCAACTGTGGCACAACAACTTACCGCTAGCAAAGATAAGTAGATTCGTTTCATAAAGGCTAGTTTTTAGGGTTAATAGTAGGTTATTTTTTCAAAGATAGCACATGTGTACTCTATCCTGAACAAAACTTTACAATACAAATTATTCTTCGTTAAGGTGCGCTTAGAGTCCCCCCTTTCCCAAGATAATGTTAATCACCTCATTGGCATCGGTTATATCCACCTCGCCGTTGCCGTCCACGTCGGCGCGGCCGTTGTAGTTAGAGGCTTTATCCTTGCCTAGGATGACGTTGATGAGTATATTGGCATCGGTGATATCCGCCTCGCCGTCACCGTTCACATCGCCCTTCTTGCCGGCGGGTGCGGGCCACAGGTTGAGGTAGTATTCCTGGTAGCCTGCTTGCTGCGAGCTGGGTATCTTGAGGTAGCTGGTGCCCGATAGTGCATAGTTGCCGCTGTGAGTGGGGCGGATGAATTTTTTACTGTCAGTGTTCCAGATGTAACCACCGTCCACGCCAAATACATCAACCTTTGTGTCGGGAACGCCCGCCAGCAGGTTGCGAACAGGGTTGCTGCCGCTTGTCGCGCGGGGCAGGCGATAGATTTCACCTTTATTGATTCCGGTTACCACAACGCCCGTACCAGCTGCAACGCTGGTAATTATGCTGGTATTAAGGGTGTTGCCAGTGCCGCTGGTTACATAATAGGCATTGAGGCCGCTGCCGCTGAATGTCACGGGAACTGCGCACGAGAATGTGGTGTTGTCGTATGTGCTCTGGATGTAAGGAGCCAGGAAGTCGATACCAGTCTTACCACTGCCCATGTCCCAGTTCTTGAGTGCCGAGGTGTACATGCCGTTAAACATAGTGTGTTTTACCCAGAAGGTGAATCCCGTGGCGTTGTTGCCAAAGAACTTGCCATCCCACGTTGTGCCGGCAGTGTTGAGCAGAGTCACATTCTTGAGCAAAGAGGCATTGGACAGCGCATCAGTGGCAAACGATGAAACGGTGTTATCCAGGTCTATATCGGTAACGCTGGTGCCGCGGAAGGCATCAGTGTCGATGCGTGTGGGAGCATAGACTTTTCCTTCATTAGATGTAGCATTCACTGCGATTTTGGCATTAAGACTGCCCATTCCATGCACTACCTTCAATGTACCGTCATAGTTAGTCCCGTTGATTGTAGTCTTATTGCTGCTGGTAACGGTGTAATAGGCATTAAGCTTGAAGTCATAGGCGGTCTTGTAGTCGGGGTTGACCGATGTGAATTTGCTCCATGTCTTGCTGGCCTTGTAATCGGCTACCGCCTCGCGAGGCACATAGAGCTTGGCTCCAGCATCAATTCCCACATTGGTGGCATTGAGATCGGCGCTGCTCATTGTTGTCTTGTTAGAGATGTTCATGACAAACTCTGCATCCTTTGTAAACCAGCAGTTATACATCCAGTCAGTGTGCAGGATGGTCACCGACGAGGGTATGTTGAGGTAGGAGTGAATGTTAGTCTTTTCAAACGCGTGACTCTTGATTTCCCTGAGGCCATACGGGATATGGATGGCACTGTTGCTCCACTGGAAGCCTTCGAATGCATACTCGCGTATTGTGTGTACAGGTTGCACATTAACGGTGTGGTATTCCGTGCGGAAGGGTACACACACAAGTTCATTGTTGCCTGTGATACCTTTGCCGTACAGGATGCCGTCATCGGTCCAGAAGTTGTTGTTCCCGCTGCTCACCTGAATCTGAGTCAGAAATATCGTATGGCGGAACACTGCCTGGCCCAGGGTGGTCAAGTTCTTGGGCAAACTGATGACTCCCAGCTTGCTGTTGTAAAAAGCCTCGTCGCCTATAGTGGTGAGGCTGGTGAGATTCTTGAGCTGCGCTGATTTGATTTCCGAGTCCATGAATGCATGTTTGCCTATCTTGGTGTACTCAAACCGGAATTCATATCCCATGGGCGACGAGATGGCGTTGGTGGGTTCGTAGGTGGTGGCGCTGGATACTTGCGAACCGTTAGGATTGAAGCCCACGATGGTGCACTTGTGAGTCTCGCCCGCCCGGGTTGCCGGGGTCTCGACTACCGACACTGTGCCGTCGACCATATACATGTCGTAGGCCAGCACGCTGCGTTCGATAGTGTTGAAGAGGCGTTCCTGCTCGTCCGACGGCCAGATGTCGCCGTTGGGGAAGTAAGCCTTCATGCCCGAGTTGACGGGGAAAACGCTCTCGCCATAGTTCACGCGTCCCTGGTGGGACTGGGCAGTGTAGAAGTTCTTAAAAGCCGAGCATCCGTTGAAAGCCCAAGAGCCTATTGAGGTCACCGATGAAGGAACATAAACCGAGACAAGCTTAGTACACTTCTGGAAAGAGGCACTACCGATGGTACGCATTCCGTAAGGGAAGCGCACCGCAGTAATCTTGTCATTGCCAGCAAAGGCACTGGCCTTGACCGATGTCACATTGTAGTAAGATCCGTTATAGGCTACCGATGGAGAAATCTCAATGGCTCCGGAAACAGATTCACCGCTGGCAAGGCCGTTAAGCTGGCACTCGCCACGCAAGTTCCCCGATGGAGCCTTGGTAATGGTGTAACTATAACTGCTCCATGTAAAAGTCTGTGCCACAGCAAGCATAGCCACTGAAAGCATCACGAGCAATGAAAGTGATTTCTTCATATTATTAGTAGTTGTTTTATAAGCTATTAAGTCTAAAAGACAAAAATACAAAAAAAACAACAAAACCACAACTTTTAGCGCTTTGTTTTCAACTAATTGTGGGGAATGTGGGGAGCGTGGCTGTTTTAGTGGCGAGCCTCATTGTGGCTGTTGTAGTGGCGAGCCTCATTGTGGCTCGCTAATCACCCGCCCCTCTTGGCTAGTAATGGAGCAAATGGCGCTTGCCATTGAATTAAGCGAAAGGCACTGGTCGCGTGTAATTCTTTTCTTCTCGTAGTGGAAAGGCCAAGGAGCAAGTAACAGCAACTTGCCCTGGATGCAGTAGTCAAATTCCCAGCCATAGGGCTTGAACACCTCGGGGAAGCCGTTTTCTTTGAGCACAATCAGTTTCCCGCCATGATCACGAGCCATCTCGCGCACTTCCTTCTCGCGTGGGCTCACAAACGGCGAGACAAGGACTCCGCCATTTTCTATCACATCCTTCCACATTGACAGATTGCGGTTGTGCTCGTCAATTGTGTCACTCCTGTGAACCACGACCTGGACTTTTTCAACTTCACGAAGCAAAAGGATATTGCCATAAGCTGCATAGTCCTGACCGGCAATCACGATGTGAAGGTATTTGCGGAACAGCTGTGGGTAATACCTCTTTATGGCCAAGCGGCGCGGGTTGTCGTTGATATATTGCTTTATGGCCTGCAACTGCCCCTTGCGGTACACAATGCGGTCGTGATATCCCTCCTCAAACAGAGGCAGCAGGCCTTCATCATGCGGATACAACGCCCTGAGGGCCTTGTTGCACCCAGTCTTAAACCCCTTAACGACATTCCCGAGGGTGATACCCGTTAACTGGCACGACACGAAAAGCAATATATGCACATGGTCTTCCATGCACACATATTTCCACACCTCTATTTCTTTATAAAAGTGGGTAATATTCTCAATACACTCAATCACCTTTTCCCCGAGTGGCGAATGCACTATGTGTGGAGATTCAATTCCACCTTCCAGCCTGCCCAGCAAGCGACGTCGCCCCTCGACCACTATGGTGAGCATATAGACCCCGCGGCCACTATAATCTCGCCATGTGCAACGGCGTTTCATAGAGTGCTTGACTGGCGACAAAGGATGATGTGGATGCTCGTCTTGCATGCTAGTAAA
>JAGHSP010000201.1 GCA_018065815.1 Candidatus Sodaliphilus limicaballi
GTCGAGGCGATTTTGAGATATGTTTTGAGTAGATTTTATGACAACGACAGAGTCGTTACACTGCATCGTAACCGATGGTCGAGACCGTCGGAGATACCAAAGCAGGCCCAAAAGCGACCGAAATAAATAATAAACTTTTCTCAGAATCAATAGAACCCACCTTAAATAATCGCGCCCGCACATTGTGGACGCGATTATTTATATATTAGGTATCGCGTCTATCGCTTTTTTTGCAAAAAAAGGTAAAAACATTTGGCAGTCGGCAGAAAAATGCGTAAATTCGCTATCGATACATAAACTCATAGCGCGCCACATGACCATGCATAGCACCATAGAGCAATTCTTGCAGTATCTGAGCCACGAGCTCAACTACTCACAGCTCACCGTCGCTGCCTATCGCAACGACCTGAAACAATGGTGCGAAGCTGTGACTGGCGGCGGAGCGCGCGAGCTCGATCTGGCAACGATCGAAGCCGCCGACGTGAGGATGTGGATGGTGCAACGCGCCGATGCCGGCGACTGCGCACGCACGTTGCGACGCAAGGTGCAAAGCGTGAGGGCACTGTTCAGGTATCTGATGAAACGCGGGCTGGTGGCCGAGAACCCTGCCGCCGACGTGGAACTGGCACGCACTCCCAAGCCCCTGCCCGACCACGTGAGGACGCAGAACATGGACGCCCTGCTCGATGAGGAAATAGACCGCAGCGACTTCACCGCAGTGCGCGACCGGCTGGTGATGCTCATGCTCTACGAGACCGGAATGCGACGCGCCGAGCTCATAGGCCTGCTTGACGCTCACGTGGACACCGGCAAAGGCGAGCTGCGAGTGCACGGCAAGCGCGACAAGGACCGTGTGATACCCTTCGGCCACGAGTTGGCACAGTGGATAGAGACCTACCGCGCCTTGAGGCAAGAGCTCCATGTGGGCGACGAGGAATTCTTCGTCAGGCCCGGCGGAGGCAAGCTGTATCCGTCGCTTGTCTATAACATCGTGCACAGCAACCTCGCGCGAGTGGGCGGGTCGCGCAAGATGAGCCCGCACGTGCTCAGGCACACATTTGCAAGCGTCATGCTCAACTCGGGCGCAGGGCTCGAGAGCGTGAAAGAAATACTAGGGCATGAGTCGCTGACAACAACGCAGATTTATACGCACATAACGTTTAACCAACTAAAAGAGAATTATAAACACGCCCACCCAAGGGCATTAAAGAAAGGAGAATAATATGAACGTAACTATCAATTCAATCCACTTTGACGCAACCGAGAAGTTGGAACAATTCATCAACAAGAAAGTTGAAAAATTGAGCAAGCACAACGAGGAGATCAACGCCATCGAGGTAACACTCAAAGTAGTTAAGCCCGAGACAGCGATGAACAAAGAAGCATCGATCAAGCTCAACGCCCCCCAGCAGGGCGACCTGTTTGCAAGCAAGGTGGCCGACACCTTTGAGGAAGCAGTAGATATGTGCGTCGATGCACTCAAGCGCCAGCTCGAAAAGTCAAAAAAAGACAAATAAGCAATGAGGTGTAACCTGGGGGCGGTCACACAGTGCGCCCCCAGCCCACCCCAAGCAGACGCACAACTTCAAGGACGGCACGCACTTGCTGCTCATGCGGCAACGTCACCGCAACAGGCTACGTCAACGTGTTCCGGGATGCAAAAAAATATTTTTTTCAAAAAAAAGCACTGAAATGTTTGGTGAATCAAAAAATATGCGTAACTTTGCACCCGCAATAGCAACGAATGTGCTATTCAACGCCTCCATAGCTCAGTTGGCCAGAGCACGTGATTTGTAATCTCGGGGTCGTTGGTTCGAATCCGACTGGAGGCTCACCTGAAAAGGTTCGGGTAGATAGGTAAGTGGTTAAAACGGGCAGACTGTAAATCTGTTGGCATCAGCCTTCGGTGGTTCGAATCCATCTCTACCCACTCAAAAAAAATGCGATAGTAGCTCAGTTGATAGAGCATCAGCCTTCCAAGCTGAGGGTCGCGAGTTTGAGCCTCGTCTATCGCTCTAAAAGAAACAATGCTGCTGTAGCTCAGGGGTAGAGCACTTCCTTGGTAAGGAAGAGGTCGCGGGTTCAAATCCCGCCATCAGCTCAAAGACATATTGGAAACCCTTCGCCACTTCAAGATGCGACAAGTATCAAAAAGGGGCGAAGAATAATATGTAGAAAAGACAAGAAAAAGTTAATCATTTAATCAACAAATAACTAAGTTATGGCAAAAGAGAAATTCGAAAGATCAAAACCGCATGTAAACATCGGTACGATCGGTCACGTTGACCACGGTAAAACTACCCTGACTGCTGCTATTACTACTGTATTGGCAAAGATCACAGGTGCTGAGGTTCGTTCATTTGACTCAATCGACAACGCTCCCGAGGAGAAAGACCGTGGTATCACTATCAACACCGCTCACGTTGAGTATGAGACACAGAACCGCCACTATGCACACGTTGACTGCCCGGGCCACGCCGACTATGTAAAGAACATGGTAACTGGTGCTGCTCAGATGGACGGTGCTATCGTAGTAGTTGCTGCAACTGACGGCGTTATGCCCCAGACTCGTGAGCACATCCTGCTCGCTCGTCAGGTAAACGTTCCCCGTCTGGTTATCTTCCTGAACAAGTGTGACTCTCCCGATGTTGATGAGGAGATGATCGAGCTCGTTGAGATGGACGTTCGCGAACTCCTCTCTGAGTACGAATTTGACGGTGACAACACTCCCGTTATCAAGGGTTCTGCTCTTGGTGGTCTTAACGAGGATCCCCAGTGGGTTGAGAAGATCATGGAGCTCATGAACGCTGTTGACGAGTGGATTCCCCTGCCTCCCCGTGACATCGACAAACCCTTCTTGATGCCTATCGAGGACGTATTCTCAATCACAGGTCGTGGTACCGTTGCTACTGGTCGTATCGAGACTGGTATCATCAAGGTGGGCGATGAGGTTCAGATCATGGGTCTCGGTGCTGAGATGAAGTCAGTTGTAACAGGTGTTGAGATGTTCCGCAAGCTCCTCGATCAGGGTGAAGCTGGTGATAACGTAGGTCTCCTCCTCCGTGGTATCGACTACAAGACTATCAAGCGTGGTATGGTTATCTGCCACCCGGGTATGGTTAAGCCTCACGATCACTTCACTGCTTCAATCTACGTATTGAAGAAAGAAGAAGGTGGCCGTCACACTCCTTTCCACAACAAGTATCGTCCCCAGTTCTACATCCGTACTCTTGATGTAACTGGTGAGATCTCTCTGCCCGAAGGCATTGAGATGGTTATGCCCGGTGACAACGTTGAGATCAACGTTAAGCTCATCACTCCCGTTGCATGCAGCGAAGGTCTTCGTTTCGCAATCCGTGAGGGTGGCCGCACCGTAGGTTCAGGCCAGATCACTAAGATTCTCGAGGACTAATAACGAGATTCTAAACAAAATAAGATAAGACCGGTGAAACCGGCAAGCTGGAAAGCCGGTCTTATTTTAATTTACGGGAATAGTTCAGTTGGTAGAACGACGGTCTCCAAAACCGTAGGTCGTGAGTTCGAGTCTTACTTCCCGTGCTAAGAATAAAACGAGAAATGAAAAAATTTAAACTATTTGCGGATATTCAGGAATCTTATAACGAACTCGTTCATAAGGTTACATGGCCCACTAAGAGTGAATTAGCCAATAGTACAGTTGTTGTTATGGTAGCTTCCATCATACTCTCTGTATTAATCTGGCTTGTGGATCTCGGCATTGATCAGGCTATGCACTTGGTTTACGGTCTTGCATAAGACTAGGGACTGAGACTGACATAGTGGGTAAACACAAGACAAGAACTATCAAAGGTAAAAGAATCGATGGCTGAAAGTATGAAAAAATGGTACATTTTACGTGCCATCTCTGGTAAAGAGACAAAGGTTAAGGAGTTAGTTGAAGCAGCATGCAAGAACAACCCTGACACCTTGGGAAAAGACATCTGTAAGGTATTGGTTCCCACCGAGACGGTTTACACAACCCGAGCTGGAAAGAAAGTGCAAAAAGAGCGCAATCTTTTTTCGGGTTATGTTTTTGTGCAGTTAGCTCTTCACAAAGTCGTGGACAGTTACGAGAAGGATAAGGACGGTAAGGTATTGTCAGTTAATTACAAGTATGAATTAGGTGACACCGAGACATTCCTCCAGAACACTTCTAACGTGATTGACTTCGTAAGATCTCGCAAGGGAGGCAAGCAGCCCGAATCTGTGCCCGAGGCACAAATCGCCCGCATGCTTGGTGCAGCCGAGGAGGTTGCGGCAAGTGATGCAGTTGAATACAACTACATCGTGGGCGAGAAGGTAAAGGTGAACTATGGTCCCTTCACCGGATTTCATGGTGAAATCAGCGAGATTAACCAGGAGCGTCATGAGCTCACAGTTATTGTCAAAGTGTTTGACCGAGAGACACCACTCAAGTTGGACAATTCGCAAGTGGAGCGCGAGTGACTTGAAACTGTTACTATCAGGTCAGAGATCGTGCTACGTTTTTAACTAACAAAATAAAAACAAGAACAATGGCTAAAGAAATTGCTGGACAGATCAAATTGCAGATTAAGGGTGGAGCAGCAAATCCTTCACCTCCCGTAGGTCCCGCTCTGGGTTCTAAGGGTATTAACATCATGGAGTTTTGCAAGCAATTCAATGCCCGCACCCAACAGAGCGCCGGAAAGGTTCTTCCCGTAGTGATTACATACTACGCCGACAAGAGCTTTGACTTCATCGTAAAGACAAGTCCCGTTCCGGTACAGTTGCTCGACGCCGCTAAGGTGAAGAGTGGTTCAGGTGAACCCAACCGCAAGAAAGTTGCTAGTGTCACTTGGGACCAGGTTAAGGCGATTGCTGAGGACAAAATGCCTGATTTGAACTGTTTTACTGTAGCCTCGGCTATGCGTATGGTAGCTGGAACAGCAAGAAGTATGGGTATCACTGTAAAGGGTCAATTCCCTGAAAACGTTTAAAAACTTCAATTGAAATGAGTAAACTTACTAAAAATCAAAAGTTAGCTGCCGAGAAGATTGAAGCTGGGAAGAGTTACACCCTTGCGGAAGCTGCAGCTCTGTTGAAAGAGATTACTTTCACAAAGTTTGATGCCTCTGCCGATATCGATGTACGTCTTGGTGTAGATCCTCGTAAGGCAAACCAGATGGTACGTGGCGTGGTTTCACTCCCCCACGGTACTGGTAAGGAAGTTCGCGTTTTGGTTCTCTGTAACCCCGACGCTGAAGCTGCTGCTAAAGAAGCCGGAGCTGACTATGTAGGTCTCGACGAATATATCGAGAAGATCAAAGGTGGCTGGACCGACATAGATGTAATAATCACACAACCTCAGATCATGGGTAAGATTGGTCCCCTTGGTCGCGTGCTGGGTCCCCGTGGCCTCATGCCGAACCCCAAGAGCGGTACTGTGACTCCCGATGTAGCTAAGGCTGTAAAGGAAGTAAAGCAAGGTAAGATTGACTTTAAGGTCGACAAGGGTGGTATCGTCCACACCTCAATCGGTAAGGTTTCGTTCACTCCCGAGAAGATTAAGGAGAACGCTCAGGCATTCATCCAGACTCTGATCAAGTTGAAACCTGCTGCCGCTAAGGGTACATATATCAAGAGTATTTATCTTTCAAGCACAATGAGTAAGGGTATTAAGGTTGATACCAAGTCAATTGAGGCTTAACATTTAAACTATTGAAGAAAAATGAAGAAGGAAGATAAAACTTTAATGATAGAGAAGATCAAGGAGACAGTTGCTCAATATAGCGTACTGTACTTGACTGAGACTACCTCTTTGAACGCTGAGAAGACCACCGAGCTCCGTCGTGCTGCTTTCAAGAACGACGTGAAGATGATGGTTGTTAAGAACACTTTGCTCAAGAAGGCCCTCGAGCAGTTGGATATCGACTACTCAGGTCTTTATGGCGCACTCGCAGGCTCAACAACGCTGATGCTTAGCAACACCGTTAACGCTCCTGCTAAACTGATTAAGGAATTCCGCGGTCGCAAGGAAACCATTCCCGCGCTCAAGGCTGCTTATGCTGAGGAGACATTCTTCGTTGGCGATGACCAACTGAACGTGCTTGCAGCATTCAAGAGCAAGAACGAGCTCATTGCCGACGTTATCGCATTGCTGCAGGCACCTGCACAGCGTGTTATCGGCGCTCTCCAGAACAAGGATGGCGAGGGTGAAGGCGAAGCTGCTCCCGAGGCAAATCCAGAAGCATAATAACAACAAAAATTACAATTTAATTCCATACAACAATGGCAGATTTAAAAGCTTTTGCAGAACAATTAGTTAACCTTACAGTTAAGGAAGTTAACGAACTTGCTCAAATTTTGAAAGACGAATATGGTATCGAACCCGCTGCTGCTGCAGTAGTAGTTGCTGGTGGTGCTGAGGCTGGCGCACAGGAAGAAGAGAAGACTTCTTTCGACGTAGTTCTCAAGGCTGCTGGTGCTAGCAAGCTCCAGGTGATCAAGAAGGTGAAAGAACTTTGCGGTCTTGGTCTGAAGGAAGCTAAGGATCTCGTTGACGGTGCTCCTAGCACTATCAAGGAAGGTCTTGACAAGGCTGGTGCTGAGGGTCTCAAGGCTGAACTCGAAGGCCTCGGTGCTGAAGTTGAGCTTAAATAATAACGCCTGATTTTCAGGTGTATAGGTTAAGAATCTCATGTAGATGTTGATTCTTAACCTTTTTGCGTCAAAAATCGGAGCCTGTGGCGAACACGGCATTTCCGGCTGGTTACGGGCTCCGCATTTTTAAGTATTGAGACTCGGTAGTCGGCATGCCCCCCGGCCTGCAATAATGGAGGCTGTTGTGGTGGCGGCGGAGCACAGAGCTCTTAACAAGAATCAGGGTTTGGTCCCTGATATAACTAGGATATATTGCATATCTCACATCTATAGAACAATAGCAGAGGTGATGGCTGCGATGAAGACGGTTGCCGCTTGCGGCGCCGGGAAACATATGCCGCAGCAACCGGGAACGAAAGCCCGCTCGGCAGAAGCGTCAGCACCTCGACAGGAATGCTAACCCCGCATGGTGCCGCAAGCACCCTCTCAGTTGGGTTGACGGTCACAAGCTGGCCGGGACAGGCCGCAATGGCTGGACTCAACAGGGCGAATGAAAAAATGGAGCGAGGCTGGTAGGATTTGTTGCCTATATATGGCTGCAATGCCTCTGGTTCACCTCTGTTTGACACGTGGAGCAAGCATGATTTGTTGTGCTAGTGGATGTTGAGATGGTGTGATATAGGCAGGCAGGCTGCCCCGGATGACAGATGCGAAGATGTCGCCGAAGTCATGGTGCAGTATGCCAGCAGTAGTTACCTGATAAATATAAATTGAGTTCACTATAGGCGTGTTGTGGATTCTACTGCCCCTGCCCTTTCGAGGCCGGGCAGGTATTATCAAGAGCCCGCCAATAAAACATTTTTCAATGTCAGTTTCTAAACAACCCCGCGTAAATTTTGCACGTGTCAAGAATCCGTATCCTTATCCCGATTTCCTTGACGTGCAATTACAATCATTCAGAGATTTTCTGCAGTTAGATACACCAACTGAAAAAAGGAAAAACGAGGGACTCTATAAAGTGTTTAGCGAGAATTTCCCCATCCAGGACACTCGCAATAACTTTGTTCTTGAATTCCTTGACTACTACATTGACCCGCCGCGTTACACGATTGAGGAGTGCCTTGACCGTGGCTTGACTTATTGTGTACCCTTGAAGGCGAAGATGAAGTTGTTCTGTACCGACCCCGATCACGAGGATTTCGCGACCGAGGTGCAGGACGTGTATCTGGGCACCATCCCCTACATGACCGAGAAAGGCACCTTTGTGATCAATGGTGCAGAGCGTGTAGTTGTGTCACAGCTTCACCGTTCGCCTGGCGTATTCTTCGGCCAGAGCCTTCACCCCAATGGCACCAAGTTGTACTCGGCGCGCATCATCCCCTTCCGTGGTTCATGGATTGAGTTTGCGACCGATATCAACAACGTGATGTATGCCTACATCGACCGCAAGAAGAAATTGCCGGTAACCACATTGCTGCGTGCGATAGGTCTGGAAACTGACAATGACATTATCAAGATATTTGGTCTGGCCGAGGAACTCAAGGTCAACAAGACCAATCTCAAGAAAGCGATAGGCCGCAAGCTTGCTGCCCGCATCATCAAGTCGTGGAACGAGGAGTTTGTTGACACCGACACAGGCGAGACTTACTCTATCGAGCGCAATGAGGTGATCATCGACCGCGACACCGTGATTGAGGAAGAGAACGTCAACGAGATTCTCGAGAGTGGCGTCCAGACTATCCTCGTGCACAAGGAGGAGGTCAACACCAGCGATTACCAGATTATCTTCAACACCCTCAACAAGGATACTTGTAAGAGTGAGAAGGAGGCGATCAATTACATCTATCGCCAGTTGCGCAACGCGGAGCCACCAGATGATGCTAGCGCACGCGAGGTGATCATGAATCTGTTCTTCAGCGACAAGCGCTATGACCTGGGCGACGTGGGCCGCTTCCGCATCAACAAGAAGCTCAACATGGACATCCCCATGGAGACCCGCACCCTCACCAAGGACGATATCATCGAGATCATCAAGTACCTCATCGGCCTGATCAACAGCAAGACCGACGTTGACGACATCGACCACTTGAGCAACCGCCGTGTGCGCACTGTGGGCGAGCAGTTGTACAACCAGTTTGGCGTGGGCTTGGCACGCATGGCACGCACCATCCGTGAGCGCATGAACGTGCGCGACAACGAGGTGTTCACCCCGCTTGACCTGATCAACGCTAAGACTATCTCATCAGTTATCAATACGTTCTTCGGCACCAATGCTCTGTCGCAGTTCATGGACCAGACCAACCCTCTGGCCGAGATCACCCACAAGCGCCGTATGTCGGCCCTTGGTCCTGGCGGTCTCTCTCGTGAGCGTGCGGGCTTTGAGGTGCGAGACGTGCACTATACACACTACGGACGCCTCTGCCCCATCGAGACTCCTGAAGGCCCCAACATCGGTCTTATCTCGTCACTGTGCGTCTATGCTAAGATTAACAAGTTAGGTTTCATCGAAACACCCTACCGTCAGATTACCGACCAGAAGGTGAACTTGAACAACGACGAGATCGTCTATCTCACCGCCGAGGCCGAGGAAGGCAAGATCATCGCTCAGGGTAATGCGCCTCTCGACGACGACGGCACATTCCAGAAGCAGCGCATCAAGGCTCGCCTCGACGCCGACTTCCCCGTAGTGGGTCCTAGTCAGGTGGATTACATGGACGTATCTCCCCAGCAGATTGCATCAATCGCT
The DNA here is from genome assembly GCA_018065815.1 of Candidatus Sodaliphilus limicaballi. GTDB lineage: Bacteria > Bacteroidota > Bacteroidia > Bacteroidales > Muribaculaceae > Sodaliphilus > Sodaliphilus limicaballi. The sequence continues at coordinate 9,326 of JAGHSP010000201.1, forward strand.
GCTGCCTTGATTCCCTTCCTGGAGCACGACGATGCTAACCGTGCACTCATGGGCGCCAACATGATGCGCCAGGCAGTGCCCCTGCTGCGCAGCGAAGCACCCATCGTGGGTACAGGCATCGAGAAACGCCTGGCCTATGACAGCCGCACACAGATTCAGGCTGAGGGCGCTGGCGTGGTAGAATATGTAGATGCCGACGTGATTCGCATACGCTATGACCGCACCGAAGAGGAGCAGTTCATCAGCTTTGACGAGCCCGTTAAGGAATACCGCTTGCCCAAGTTCCGCAAGACCAACCAGAGCACCACTATCGACTTGCGCCCCATCTGCAACCGCGGACAGCGCGTTGAGCGTGGCGACATTCTCACCGAGGGTTACTCGACCGAGGACGGCGAGCTCGCTCTGGGACGCAACCTCAAGGTGGCTTACATGCCCTGGAAGGGTTACAACTATGAGGACGCTATCGTGCTCAATGAGCGCATGGTGCGCGAGGATATCCTCACATCGGTTCACGTCGATGAGTACACACTCGAGGTGCGTGAGACCAAGCGCGGCATGGAAGAGCTCACCAATGATATCCCCAACGTGAGCGAGGACGCTACCAAGGACCTCGACGAGCGTGGTATCATCCGCGTGGGTGCTCATGTGATCCCCGGCGACATCCTCATCGGTAAGATCACCCCCAAGGGCGAGAGCGACCCCACTCCCGAGGAGAAACTGCTTCGCGCAATCTTCGGCGACAAGGCCGGCGACGTCAAGGACGCTTCACTCAAGGCTAATCCTTCGCTCAAGGGTGTCATCATCGGCACCAGCCTGTTCAAGCGTGCGATACGCAAGCGCACCCGCGGCGGCGATCCCGAGCTCCAGAAGCTCGACGAGCAGTACAGCGCACGCCAGGAAGAACTGCGCGGCATCCTGCTCGACAAGCTCGCAGTGCTCACCGAGGGCAAGACTTCACAGGGCGTGAAGGACTATCTCGACACCGAGGTTGTGGCTAAGGGCGTGACATTCACCTACGATGTGCTCAAGAACATTGAGAACTTCGAGTCAGTGAACCTGAGCAAGTGGACAACCGATGCCCACCGCAACGACTTGATACGCACCTGCATCATGAACTACCTGCGCAAGAGCAAGGCCATCGACGCCGAGCTTCGCCGCAAGAAGTTTGACATCTCAATAGGCGACGAGCTTCCCTCAGGCATCATGCAGCTTGCCAAGGTTTACGTGGCAAAGAAGCGCAAGATCGGTGTGGGCGATAAGATGGCAGGTCGCCACGGTAACAAGGGTATCGTGTCGCGCGTAGTGCGCCAGGAGGATATGCCCTTCCTCGCCGATGGTACACCCGTCGATCTCGTGCTCAACCCGCTGGGTGTGCCTTCACGTATGAACCTCGGTCAGATTTTCGAGGCCGTACTTGGCTGGGCAGGCCGTGAAATGGGCGTTAAGTTTGCAACCCCCATCTTTGATGGTGCAAGCCTCGACGACCTCAACGAGTGGACCGACAAGGCTGGTCTGCCTCGCGGCGGACGCACACAGCTCTATGACGGTGCAACCGGCGAGCCCTTCGACCAGAAGGCAACAGTGGGCGTGACCTACTTCTTGAAACTCGGCCACATGGTAGAGGACAAGATGCACGCACGTTCAATCGGTCCGTACTCACTCATCACTCAGCAGCCCCTCGGCGGTAAGGCCCAGTTCGGTGGTCAGCGTTTCGGTGAGATGGAGGTTTGGGCGCTCGAGGCATTCGGCGCATCACACATCCTTCAGGAGATCCTCACCGTGAAGAGTGACGACGTGGCAGGCCGCAGCAAGGCTTACGAGGCTATTGTCAAGGGTGACGCAATGCCCACCCCGTCAATTCCCGAGTCTCTCAACGTGCTCCTGCACGAGCTGCGCGGTCTGTGCCTGAAAGTTAAACTTGATTAAATTATCACCTCAATATAGTTACAACAATGGCTTTTAGAAAAGACAATAAGATAAAAAGCAATTTCTCGAAGATTACCATCAGCCTGGCATCGCCCGACTGGATTCTCGAGGAATCGTGTGGCGAGGTTACCAAACCCGAGACCATCAACTATCGCACCTACAAGCCCGAGCGCGACGGCCTCTTCTGCGAGAAGATCTTCGGTCCCGTAAAGGACTATGAGTGCCACTGCGGAAAATACAAACGCATCCGCTACAAGGGCACCGTGTGCGACCACTGCGGTGTTGAGGTAACAGAGAAGAAGGTGCGCCGCGAACGCAGCGGTCACATCCTGCTCGTTGTGCCCGTTGTCCACATCTGGTACTTCCGCTCTCTCCCTAACAAGATCGGTTACCTGCTGGGTATGCCCACCAAGAAACTTGAGATGGTGATTTACTACGAGCGCTACGCTGTGGTTAACCCCGGCGGCATGAGCCTCAAGGACAACAACGGCAACGAGATCGCCCTCGCCAAGGGTGATCTCCTCACCGAGGAAGAGTATGGCCAGATCCTCGACAAGCTCCCCGCAGGCAACCACCTGCTCGACGACAAGGATCCCGCCAAGTTTGTTGCCAAGATGGGTGCCGAGGCTATCTACGACATGCTCGCCGACCTCGACCTCGACAGCCTTGCTAACTCACTGCGCGACCGTGCTTACAACGAGAACTCGCAGCAGCGCAAGACCGAGGCCCTCAAGCGCCTCCAGGTCGTAGAGTCGTTCCGCTCGTCAAAGGACATCAACAAGCCCCAGGACATGATCATTAAGGTGCTTCCCGTCATTCCTCCCGAGTTGCGTCCCCTCATCCCCCTCGATGGCGGCCGCTTCGCAACCAGCGATGTCAATGACCTGTATCGCCGCGTGATCATCCGCAACAACCGACTCAAGAAACTCATCGATATCAAGGCTCCCGAAGTGATCTTGCGCAACGAGAAGCGCATGCTCCAGGAAGCAGTTGACTCACTGCTCGACAACTCACGCAAGTCAACCGCTGTGAAGAGCGACGCTAACCGCGCACTCAAGTCACTCAGCGACAGCCTCAAGGGTAAGCAAGGACGCTTCCGTCAGAACCTGCTCGGTAAGCGTGTTGACTATTCAGCCCGTTCAGTAATCGTCGTAGGTCCCGAACTCAACATGGGTGAGTGCGGTATCCCCAAAGACATGGCAGCCGAGCTCTACAAGCCCTTCGTGATACGCAAGCTCATCGAGCGCGGCATCGTGAAGACGGTAAAGAGCGCCAAGAAGATCGTTGACCGCAAGGAACCCGTGATGTGGGACATCCTTGAGAACGTGATGAAGGGTCATCCCGTGCTGCTCAACCGTGCGCCGACACTGCACCGCCTCGGTATCCAGGCATTCCAGCCCCGCCTCATCGAGGGTAAGGCAATCCAGCTTCACCCGCTCGCATGTACAGCGTTCAACGCCGACTTCGACGGTGACCAGATGGCGGTACACTTGCCCCTGGGCAATGAGGCAGTAGTTGAGGCTCAAATGCTCATGCTCGAGCCCCACAACATCCTCAACCCCGCCAATGGTGCCCCCATCACCGTGCCCTCACAGGACATGGTACTGGGTCTCTACTACATCACCAAGCTGCGCAAGGGCGACAAGGGTGAAGGCCTCAAGTTCTACGGCCCCGAAGAGGCGCTCATCGCCTACAACGAGGGCAAGGTAGCCATGCACGCCATCATTTCAGTGATGGGCGAAGTGCTTGACGAGAACGGCAACCTCACCACAAAGCTCATCGAGGAGACATCTATCGGCCGCATCATGTTCAACAACTGCGTGCCTCGCGAGATGGGTTACATCAATACCCTCATCTCAAAGAAGTCGCTCCGCAATATCATCACCGAGGTTATACGCAAGTGTGGTGTTCCACGCTCGGCAAAATTCCTCGACGATGCCAAGAACATGGGTTATTACATGGCGTTCAAGGGCGGTCTGTCATTCAACCTCCTCGACGTGCTTGTTCCTGAAGAGAAAGCACAGTTCATCAAGGAAGGTGACGAGCAGGTTGAGAACATCATGAACAACTATGCGATGGGTTTCATCACCAACAACGAGCGTTACAACCAGATCATCGATACCTGGACCAACGTAAACACCCGCCTCACCGAGGCACTGATGAAACAAATCTCGGCCGACCAGCAGGGCTTCAACTCAGTATATATGATGCTCGACTCAGGTGCCCGTGGTAGTAAGGACCAGATCCGTCAGCTCTCTGGTATGCGTGGTCTTATGGCCAAGCCGCAGAAGTCAGGTGTCGAAGGCGGTCACCAGATCATCGAGAACCCTATCCTCGCAAACTTCAAGGAAGGCTTGAGCGTGCTCGAGTACTTCATCTCAACCCACGGTGCCCGCAAGGGTCTTGCTGATACCGCGTTGAAGACAGCCGATGCAGGTTATCTCACCCGCCGTCTCGTTGACGTGGCTCACGACGTGATCATCACCGAGTATGACTGCGGCACACTGCGCGGCCTCGTCTGCAAGGAAGTTAAGAACAACGACGACGTGGTGGCAACCCTGTCGGAGCGCATCGTGGGCCGTGTATCAGTTCACGACGTGATCGACCCCACCACAGGCGAAATCATAGTAGAATCAGGCGAAGAAATCAACGATGCAGCAGCCGAGCGCATCGAGGCATCGCCCATCGAGAGCGTCGAGATTCGCTCAGTCCTCACTTGCGAGGCACGCCGCGGTGTGTGCGCTAAGTGCTACGGACGCAACCTCGCAAGCCACCGCATGGTGCAGAAGGGCGAGGCAGTGGGCGTGATTGCAGCTCAGTCAATCGGCGAGCCCGGTACACAGCTCACACTGCGTACATTCCACGTCGGTGGTGTGGCTAGCAACATCGCAGCCGTGAGCAACATGGTTTCTAAATATGATGGTCGCCTCGAGATCGAAGAGCTCCGCACCGTTAAGGACAAGGACGGCGTTGACATCGTCATCGGCCGCATGGGTGAGCTCTCAATCATCGACCCCAACACCAAGATGTCTCTCACCAACGCCAACCTTATCTATGGTTCAAAGCTCTTCTTCAAGAACGGCGACATGGTAAAGAAAGGCGACGTGATATGCGAGTGGGACCCCTTCAACGCTGTGATCATCAGCGAAGTGGGCGGTGTGCTCAAGTTCAACAACCTCGTTGAAGGCGTTACATTCCTCACCGAGACCGACGATACATCGGGCAACAGTGAGCGCATCATCATCGAGAGCAAGGACCACACCCGCATCCCCGAGGCACAGCTCTTCGACAAGAACGGCGAGCTCATCAAGACCTACTCACTCCCCGTGGGCGCACACCTCATCAAGGACGAGGGTGCCGAGCTCACTCCCGGTGAGATGTTCGTGAAGATACCTCGCACATCAAGCGGCGGCGCCGGCGATATCACCGGTGGTCTCCCCCGTGTGACCGAGCTCTTCGAGGCACGCAACCCGTCTAACCCCGCTATCGTGAGCGAAATCGACGGTGAGGTAACCTTCGGCCGCATCAAGCGCGGTAACCGCGAGATCGTGGTAACCAGCCGCATCGGTGAGGTTAAGAAATACCTCGTGCCCATGTCAAAGCAGATCCTCGTGCAGGAGAACGACTACGTGCGTGCCGGTACACCGCTCTCTGACGGTGCTATCACTCCCGCCGACATTCTCCGCATCAAGGGTCCCACAGCCGTGCAGGACTACATCGTGAACGAGGTTCAGGACGTTTACCGCCTGCAGGGCGTGAAGATCAACGACAAGCACTTCGAGGTGATCGTGCGCCAGATGATGCGCAAGGTCAACATCCTCGATCCAGGCGATACCCGCTTCCTCGAGCAAGAAATCGTGGACAAGCGCGACTTCATGGAAGAGAACGACCGCATCTGGGGCAAGAAGATTGTTGTTGACGAGGGTGCATCGACCGAGGTGCAGCGTGGCCAGATCATCACTGCACGCAAGCTCCGCGACATGAACTCTGCACTCAAACGCCGCGACCTCAAGCTCATCAAGGTGCGTGAGGCAGTGCCCGCAACCAGCGAACAGATACTCCAGGGTATCACACGCGCTGCATTGCAGACTTCAAGCTTCATGAGTGCTGCATCATTCCAGGAGACCACCAAGGTGCTCAACGAGGCAGCTATCAAGGGTAAGGTAGATTACCTCGAGGGTATGAAGGAGAACGTGATTTGCGGTCACCTCATCCCCGCTGGTACAGGTCTGCGCGAATACCAAAGCCTGCTCGTGGGCAACAAGAACGAGCTTGCTCTTGCCGGACTCATGGGCGACGAACCCCAGCTCGTGGGCGAAGAGGCAATCATCCGCTGATTATAGGGATAACCCCTGACATAAACTGCGGCGACACTACAACAACTAGTGCCGCCGCAGTTGCGTTTATAAAAAAATGCACTATTCATGTCACCTTTTGCGGCACCTGGTTGTTATATATATGAACCCGAGTTCAAAAAGAGAACGACAACTGATGTATAACAAATAAAACAAATGGAATTATGAACGATATCTATTGGCTAGTACAGGAAATAATGGAATCCCTGGTAACACTAGGAATATGCGTAGTGCTGCCCATCACTGTGGTGTATATGACAATGCGCAAGAGAAAGCACGAGACCGACAAACGCAACGAGATAGCTCTTGCCGTTATCGAGAAAAACGGCAACATCGACGTGCAGGACATCATCAAGAGCCTCACCCCGCCCCAGAAATCGCTCAAGGAACGCCTCATCATGAAGATGCACTACGAACTCATTGCCGCATGCATCCTCACCATCTTCGCCGTTGCCATCTTCATAGCACTCGTGGTGGTGGCTTGCATGGGAATCAGAAAGGAAGACATCTACGCAATGGGGCTCATCTTTGGAATACCATCACTTGCAGTGGGCGTATCCCTGTTCATCGGCTACCGCACAAGCAAGAAAATGCTCAGTCAACTTGACGACTGACAAGGAATGACATTAAGAACAAATGACCCGCGAGCAATTCATAAGCACGATCAAGCGTGAGCAGGAGGCACTGATGCGTTTCCTGCTTGCCCTGTGCTGCGGTGACCATGACGATGCCAGTGACATCGCACAGGAAACGCTCATCAAGGCATACATTGCACTCGACCGCTATGACGAGCGCGAGCAGTTCGCGGCATGGATAAGACGCATCGCCTACAACACCTTCATCAACCACCGCAAGAAACGACAGCGCGAGGCAACACAACCCATCGAGCAGGCAAGGCACATCGCAGGCGGGCAAGAGGCCGACTCAAAATTTGATAACGAGGAACTGCATCGCGCCCTTGCAGCGCTGTCACACAGTGAGCGCCTGGCGATAGTGCTGCACTACATCGAAGGCTTCAAAATCAACGAGATAACACAAATAACCGGCTGCAGCGAGGCTGCTGTGAAAAAACAGCTCCAGCGCGGGCGCGAAGAACTGAAAAGGAGGATAACACGATGATAAACGACAACGAACTCGACAACATGCTGCGGGACTACAATCCCGAGACAGGCGACGGACGCGACATCATTACCGACCTGGAGCGGCGCATGGATGCCGTGGACATGGTGAAAAAATACCAGGCACGGCAGATGGGCCAGCTGCGCCTGCGCGCCAAGATAGCCTTTGCGGCAGGCATGGTAATGGGGTGTGTCCTCATGATCATTGCCAACCTGCTCCCCTCGCCCACCGAAATCATAACAGTCACAACCACTTCGCCACTCCTCAACGGCCTGATTGAGAACATCCACTACATCCTGGGTAGCATGTGCATCATGCTGATGCTATATGGCGGCCACGGGATGATGAGTGCGCGAGAACACATGAATCCAAAAAACAGCTAACCATCCCCAAAATGACACAACAGGGACTATCCGAGCTGTGTCATTTTTAAGGAAAATCTGACAAAACCTCACTTTTTTGATTGGGCACTTGCCGGGCGTGAGTCTAGCTGGTGTCTTTAGTGCTTTGACCATGATTTTGCGGCTAATAACTTGTGCGCGTAAAAGATTATTTGTAATTTTGCATCGCAATGGGTGCCCGGCTTGCCGGGGTAATAGGGAACCGGGTGTAATTCCCGGGCAGAAACCGCTGCTGTGAGTCCTGCGTCTCATGCGAGGCGACCTCAGCGACAACCACTGTCACCAGGTGACGGGAAGGATGCCGCAGCCACGAGGAGGACGAGCCAGAAAACCTGCCTGCTGCCACGATAATTAACTTGTGTTTCAAGGCTTTCGGTGATTTAGAGCAATGAAAAGATTTTTAGCAATCTTATTATCCCTGACAGTACTGTGCCAGGCCGTGACGGCCACTGGCATCAATGACTCTGTGCCCGAGCGGCGTGTAAACAGCGTCGATTCGATGCAATATCTCGAGAATGTGATAGTCTATGGCCGCAAGCCATACGCCGAGGTGATTCCGGCACAGGTGCTCAGTGCCAAGACCCTTGAGGGCCTCAACAGCCACAGCGTTGCCGACGCCATACGCTACTTCAGCGGCGTTCAACTCAAGGACTATGGCGGCGTGGGCGGTATAAAGACCGTCGATATCCGTTCCATGGGCACCAACCACATGGGCGTGTTCTACGACGGCATACAGCTGGGCAATGCGCAGAACGGCCAGATAGACCTGGGCAAGTTCTCGCTCGACAACATCGAGGAAATCTCACTCTACAACGGACAGAAAAGCGACATCTTCCAGCCTGCACGCGACTATGGCAGCGCGGGCACCATCTACCTGCGCACACGCAAGCCCAAATTCAACGACGGCAAGCGCGACAACATCAACTTCACCATGCGCACCGGTTCGTTTGATCTGGTAAACCCCAGCCTGCGATGGGAGCACAAGCTAAACCGCAGCGTGAGCTTCACGCTCAACGCCGAATACACCTATGCCTCGGGGCAGTATCACTTCCGCTACCGCAAGAAGTTCAGCGACGGCACACTGGCATGGGACACCACTGCGCTGCGACGCAACGGCGACGTGCATGCGTGGCGAGCAGAGGGAGCGGTGTTCGGTGCTATCCCCGACGGCAAGTGGAACGCCAAGTTCTACTACTACGACAGCGAGCGCGGCATCCCTGGTGCCATCGTCAACAACGTGTGGAAAAACTCGCAGCGGCAGTGGGACCGCAACTTCTTCACACAGGGAGGCTGGCAGAAGAAAGTGAGTGAGCACTATGAGGCAATGGTCAATGCCAAGTATGCCCGCGACTACATGCACTATGTCAACCCCGACACCACGCTCATGCTCATCGACAACAAGTTCTGGCAAGACGAGATATACGTTTCCAGTGCCAACAAGTTCACCATCGTGCGCGACTGGGACGTGAACCTGAGCATCGACTACAAGTGGAACCACCTCAACTCCACGCTCGTGAACTTCTCCTATCCCACCCGCCACACCGGCCTCGCGGCCCTAGCCACGGCCTACACTCTGGGCGGCTTCAAGGCACAGGCGAGCCTGCTCTACACCATGGTCAACGACCTGCATGAGTCGCGCAATGCCGGACAGACGATTGCTCACCACAGCCAGTGGATGCACAAGTTCACCCCCGCGGCATTCTTCAGTTACGCCCCCTGGGTGCAGCACGACCTCAACTTCAGGGCGTTCTACAAGCGCATCTTCCGCATGCCCACGTTCAACGACCTGTATTACACCGACATAGGCAACGCGTCGCTCAAGCCCGAGTATGTAGATCAGTACAACCTGGGCTTCCAGTACCAGCTCATGCCCGAAGAAGGTATCTTCGCTGGTTTCAAGATAAGTGCCGACGCCTACTATAACCACGTGACCGACAAGATCATAGCCGTACCCAAGGGTACTGGCCAATATCGATGGATGATGATGAACATAGGCAAGGTGAAGATACGCGGCGTGGATGTGACCGCCCGCACCAGCTTGCGCCCCATGCGCGACGTGCGCCTTGACCTCAACCTCAACTACACCTACCAGCGCGCACAGGACTACAGCAAGCCCGACGACTATGGCGACGGCGGCACCTACAAGGGGCAGATTGCCTACATACCCTGGCACAGCGGCAGCGCCGTGTTCCACGCCTCGTGGCGCGACGTGGTGGAGCTCAACTACAGTTTCATCTACGTGGGCGAGCGCTACCACACCAGCAGCAACATCCCCGCCAACCACGAGCAGCCGTGGTACACCCACGACATCTCGGCCCACTACACCTTCGGGGTGGGCAAGACACGCATCAAGGTCACTGGCGAGGTCAACAACCTCTTCAACCAGTACTACGACGTGATACAGAACTACCCCATGCCGGGTCGCAACTTCAAGATTATCCTCAAATTCGACATATAAATGAAACGACTCACATACACGATATTAGCAATCGTGGCGCTGATTGCCACAAGCTGCCGCAACGAGGACATCATCTTCATTCCCGAGGAGGTGGAGGTGGCTCGTCCCGAGTTCACCAGCGTGCAGGGGTTCTATGTCTTGAACGAGGGCAACAGGGGCAGTAACAAAGCCACGCTCGACTTCTATGACTACACCACGGGCGTTTACACCCGCAACTGCTATGCCAAGGCAAACCCCGACGTGCCCAAGGAAATGGGCGACGTGGGCAACGACCTGGGCATCTACGGCACACGCCTTTATGCCGTGATTAACTGCTCTAACAAGATTGAGGTCATGGACAAGAATACCCTGAAACGACTGGGGCAAATCGAGATCCCCAACTGCCGCTTCATCAAGTTCCACAAGGGGTATGCCTACGTCACCAGCTATGCCGGTCCCGTAATCCTCGACCCCGAATATGAGCAAGTGGGATATGTAGCCAAGGTCGATACTGCTACACTCGAGGTGGTGGATAAATGCCTCGTGGGATTCCAGCCCGACGATCTCGAAATTGTTGAGGACAAGATATATGTCGCCAACTCAGGCGGATATCGGTTCCCAAACTATGAAAACACCATCTCTGTTATCGACATAGCCACATTCAAGGAGGTTGAACGCATACCCATCGCCATTAACCTCCTGTCAGTGAAAAGCGACCGACATGGCGTCTTGTGGATTATCTCAAGAGGTAACTATTATGACATACCCAGCAACATCTACGCCTACGACACGCGCAAGCACCGCATTGTCAAGAAAATGGATATTCCCGCCAGCGCATGCTGGATGGACGGAGATTCGCTGTATGTGGTTAGCACCCAGTGGAGTTACGTCACAATGAGCAACGAAGTGTCTTACGCCATCATCAACACCGAGACACAACAACTTGTGACGCGTAACTTTATCACCGACGGCACCGACAAGCTGATACAAATCCCCTACGGCATCGCTGTGAACCCCATCACCAAGGATATATTCGTGACCGATGCCAAGGACTATATTTCACCCGGTAGGCTCTACTGCTTCGGCAAGGACGGCGTGCTCAAATGGGACGTGCGCACAGGCGACATTCCGGGCCACTTCGTCTTCCTGGGCGATACCAAAACAGAATAAAATTAACAATCTAGATTTTCTAGCCACAAAACAAAATAACAATGAAAAAAATCATCATCGCGCTATCGCTGGTTATCTCGCTGTGTGCCAGCGCAGAGAACAAGCGCTATATCACTGAGATTCACGACTTCCTGCCAGCACCGGGACAGTTCACCAACATGATGCCCGTCACCAAGGCCGATATGACCAAGGCCGACGTGCTCAAAGCCGTTGCCAACAGCATCTGCGGCTACTATGACGAGGAGGACGAGGAAGAAGTCATCGCCCAGAGCATGATTTCGCTAGGCAGCTATGGCGGTTACGTGATTTTCTCGTTTGACCACTCGCTGGTCAACGTCAAGGGCGAGTATGACATGCAGATCTTCGGCAACGCCTACCAAGCCAATCAAAGCAGCAATAGCGGCGGTAGCAGTGAGCCTGGTATCGTAATGGTTGCCAACGACTTGAACGGCCCTTGGTATGAATTGGCCGGCAGCGAGTATCACAATCCCCGCACTCAACACGACTTCAAGATCACGTACTACAAGCCCGCGCCCGACCACGTTGCTACACCCGACCCAAAAAACAAGGCGATTGTCGATACGAGCTACGTGGCGTGGACCTGCAACAGCGTTGACAGCCTCACCACAGGCCATGTCTATAAGAACTCATTCCACGCCCAGAGCTACTGGCCCGAGTGGTATGAGGGCGACGAAATCACCTTCGAGGGCAGCAAACTGCGTTGCAACGCCGCCGACGAAAGTGGCCAGGGAACCTACTGGGTGCAGTATTTCTATGACTGGGGATATGTGGATAACCGCCCTGACTACAAGTATAACGGCACCGAACCGCAAGCCAACCAGAACCTTGGTTTCAAACTCGACTGGGCTGTTGACAGCGAGGGTAACCACGTGGACATCAAGCAGGTGAAGTACATCAAGGTGTATAATGGTGTGTTGCAGCAATGCGGCTGGCTTGGCGAGACTTCGACCGAGGTGGCTGGTGCTATCGACCTGCACCCTGACGCAGTGCCCGAGCCAGATCGCATCACCGGCGACGTTAATGGCGACGGATCAGTAGATATCACCGACGCTAACGCTATAATCAATGCCATCCTCACAACCAAAAACCTCCCCGAAGCCGACGTCAACAACGATGGCGCAATAGACATCACCGACGTCAATGCACTCCTCAATATCATTCTCAACGGGAAATAACCGTCCGCTATGAAAAAAATAAGTGATGGCGAATGTGGTTTTGGCTATCGCCAATACTGAAATGATAGTCGGGATTGTGTGTCTTGAAGCAAGCTTCTGCCCCACAATCCCGACTATCATTTCATGCGGTCTGCGACCACCACATTCGCCATCACAAAATGGGGCTTCGCCCAAAATCAAGCTCGCTATTCGCGAGCAAAATGGAATACTAGATGCTTGATGCTAAATATTAAACATGAAATATCATACATTAAATATCAATC
>JAGHSP010000063.1 GCA_018065815.1 Candidatus Sodaliphilus limicaballi
GATGGGTGTCTTTGCTAGCCACACCGTGAGCGATGTCCTGGGTTCAGCTCTTGCTGGCTATCTCCTATACACTCAACGCAAAGTGTTGAGATCTTCTTGACAACACCTCTATTGGGGGGAAGCAATTTCCTGTTATAGTAATAAAGAAAAGCGTTGCCACTGGATTGTGACAACGCTTTTAAAGTTTCGTTTACTCTGTAGAGGATTACTTGCGGATACCAAGTTCCTTCTTTGCGATGAGTGCACGGTAGCGGTTGATGTCCTTGCGCATGAGGTAGTCAAGGAGACGACGACGCTTACCAACAAGCATCTTGAGTGAACGCTGAGTCGTATGATCCTTCTTGTTGACCTTCAAGTGCTCGGTCAAGTGTTGGATACGGTAAGAGAATAATGCAATCTGGGCCTCGGGAGAACCAGTATCAGTATTGCTAGCACCGTAAGTTCCAAAGATCTCTTTCTTTTTCTCTGAATCTAAGTACATTAGTTTGATATATTAAAATAATTTCGCAAAATTGCGGTGCAAAGTTACTAAAAACTTTTCAATCACGCAAGTGTTTGTGCCGCAAAGGTAAAAGCAGACATAAACTTTTTTGGTGATTTTTTACTGACCGATGATGTTTTTGAACTTTTTCCAGTTGTCGGCCTGTTTGTAGTTGTTCACTGCGTCGGCAGGCACTATAAGTGCCACTTTGTCGTTGCTCACTTTGTCGAGCTTGGCGGGTACAGCACCACGGCACACAATGCGGCCGAGCTGTTTGTTCTTCTCGGCAACCTTCTTTCCGATGTGGCTTACTGTAGAGGGAATGACAAATTCGATCAACTGGTTTTCGCTGAACGCATTGTCTCCTATGGACAGAAGTCCCTCGTTGAGTTCGAGGTGTGCAATGTCGCAATCGCGGAAAGCATTTTTGCCGATGGTTCTGAGCGACGCTGGCATGATGACCTCGCGCAGCTGTTTGCATTTCTTGAAGGTGTATTCGCCTATTTCTTTCAGTCCGTTGCCCAACTTGACGCTAGCCAGGTTGTTGCATCCCTCGAAAACGCTCTTGGGAAGTGAGACGACGCCATCGGGGATAACAACTGCTTGCAGGGTGCGGCAGTTGTGGAACGCGTCGGTTTCGATTGTGTTAACCGACTCGGGGATATCAATGTGTGTGAGTTGCACGCAGTCCTTGAAGAGGTCCTCGCGTATCACAGTTGTGCCTTGCGGCAGGTTGATGGATGTGATGGGCGTGTTGAGGAATGCTGCTTTGCCGAAGTTTGTGCAACGGCTGGGCAAATCAATAGACCTCAACGACTTGCATCCTGCAAAGGCATAAGCGCCGATTGAAGTCACGCTGCCGGGAAGCTCTACTGCTGATAGTCCCTCGCAGTTGTAGCATGCGTAGTTGGCAATGCGCTGCACGCCGTCGGGGACATAGAGCACGCCACGCAGTGCAGTGGGATAAGCCAGCAGTGTGGTCAGGTTGCGGTCATAGAGGGCTCCGCCCTCGGTGGTGTAGTAGCGGTTATCGGGATCAACGATGATCTCGCTGCAGTTGGCGAGTTTGCCCAGGTCGTTGTTGCCTATCTCGGTGAGACGGGGGATATAGAGGCTACGCAGGTTACTGCCGTTGAAGGCACCTGCGCCGAGGTATTCGAGACGGTCGGGGAGGTAAATATCGGTGACAGCGGTCTTTTCAAAGGCGCGGTCGCCAATGCGGAAGATGCTAGACGGGATGTAGATGTTGCGCAGGCGTGTACATCCGTTGAACGCTGAATTGCCCACGGTGGTCATGCCGTCGGGCAGATACACGTTGATGAGCTCGTTGCATCCGTAGAATGCTTCGTCGCCTATGGCTTCCAGTCCGCGGGGAAGCACTACGTCCTCCAGGTCATAGCAGTTGCGGAATGCGCCGCGGTCGATGAGTCTCAAGCGGTCGGGCAGGACGATGGAGCGCAGGTGTGAGCAGCTAGAGAACATGTTGCTCGACAGCACGTCGCGGTTAGTCGATGTGAAGAAAGACCCGCCGTTGTTGATGCGTGTGCGTGACATGTCTATGTCAATGTAGTTATCCACTTCTTTGCCATCAGCGCCAAAGACTTTGCTGCGTCGGCACAGTTTCTGGATATACTGCAGATCCTTGTTGTTGAGCTGTCCGTCGATGATGAGGAGTCGCACTTGCTTTTCCATTACCGGTCCCAGTTCTTCCTCAAGTGTTCCGGCAGCGCGCAGTCTCAAGTCGGCAACATCGGCATAACGTGAACGCTCGTAACGCTCGCGGTTGATGCGTTCGCGGCGAGGAGCCTGACCGCGTAGTTGTGCTACGGCACTGCTGGCAGTGAGCAACGCGAGCATGATGATTAATAAGACTTTTTTCATACCATGTATTTAGAAGTTAATGTTTCGTTTATTAATTTGCTTTACTTGTCGGGGAATTTGAGGTCGGCAACTTGCATCATGCGGTTCACGTCGAAGTAGAATCCTTGTGTGCTTTTGCCTTCCTTGGGCTTGACGGTGATGTACTCGATGCCGTCGCCCACTTCCTCGTGGGCTGTCGCTACATATCCCAGGAAGTTGATGATGTTATATTCGTGTTCAGGAGCAATCACTACCCATGGTTCCTCCTTGGTGCCCTTGCCGCTCGACATGATGGTGGCAATGAGGCGGTCTAGTTTGAACTGGAGCATGGCAGCGCGCGCGTGTTTCTTCTTCTCCTTGAGCACGTAGATGTAGTATTTCATCTGGTTCATGTCGAAGATATTGTCTTTGAGCGACTTCTCGGCGTAGAGTTCGATGCTGTCGCACTCGGCGCGGGTGTGCGGTTCCTTGTAGTATAATTTTTCTACCACATTGCTATAGCGAGACTCCCTGAACGGGTTGTAGTCTTCCTGATAGGTGTACCCGTAGTAGAGGTTGCGATAAGCCTCGATGGACATTGTGGTGTCGCTAGCGCTCATGAACGATTTGAGCAGTTTGGGGTAAAAATAGATAGAGTTAGAGTTGTTAATCACTTGCTCAATGTGCTCGAAGTCAACTTTGTGCACGTTGAGTTTAGAACTTTGTGCCGCCATGTGCATTGCTGCTGAACTTGCAATGATGATGGATGCGATAGCAAATATTATCTTCTTCATGTTGTGTAGTTGTCTTGTTTTAGTTATAACCTTTAATAAACCCTTCGGCAGCAACGGCGATGATTGAAATCGCTACGACCACTGACAAACCTTTAGCCGCAAAGTATTTCCAGAAGTCGCGTGTAGCGGGTTTGAGCCATTGCCCGTGAGGCGTGCGTGAATAGATGTATTGCCCCGACATTGCGCCTAGGATCACGCCCAGCACCATGAACCTGGGGTCGGTGGCCATGCCAAGCAATGCGCCCATCACAGCGCCCAGGCCGAGGTAGATATTGCTTGACTTGCGTCCGTCGGGCTCTCCTTTGGGCGACAGGTAGGAAATGCCTGCCACGAGCATGGCTGCTATGCCCCAGAAGATGAGATAAGTGTCGGACACCTTGATGAAGTAACTGGCATGAGTCATCCACAGGCCCGCAAACGCTGGAATTGCAGCCACAAAGCGCGGTCGTAGCACTAGAACTAGTGCCGCCACGAGGCATGCAATGCCTGCAACCAGGAGAGTGTATTGTAGAATCATCGTGCTTATATTAATAATTATATAACATTTATTTACTTGCTTTTATTGTGGTGAGTTGTGTTATTTTTGTATAAAATTAGTATATCATCAAGCGTTATCTTGCTTGGGTTTGATGCGTTCGGGATAAGAGATGCGGCGATGGTGGAGTATTCGGAGTCGCTCGATAAACACCTTTTTAATTATCTCGACTTGGCTGAAGCTGATGGGGGCTTCTTTGAGTTGGCCGTCGGCAATCTGCGAGTCAATGATTTTCTCAACGAGAGCTGTTATAGACTCCTCGCTGTAGTCGTTGAGGCTGCGGGCAGCCGCCTCGCAGGCATCTGCCATCATGAGGATTGCCGCTTCCTTGGTCTGCGGTTTGGGACCGGGGTAGGTGTAGGGTTCGGTATCCACTGCCTGGCCGCCGTTGTTGTTGCATGCCATGTTATAGAAGTAGCGCGTGAGGCTAGTGCCGTGGTGCTGGGCAATGAGGTCCTTGATCACCTGTGGCAGACGAGCCTTGTCGGCCATGGCAAGTCCGTCTTTCACATGGTCAATCACGATGCTGGCGCTCTGGTCAGGGTCAAGCGACATGTGCGGGTTCACGCCTGTCTGGTTCTCGGTGAAAAACGCCGGATTGCTTATCTTGCCCACATCGTGATAAAGTGCTCCGGCACGCACGAGCTGCTGGCTGGCTCCCACCTTGAGCGCAGCCTCGCTGGCTAAATTGGCCACCTGCAGCACATGCTGGAATGTGCCAGGACAGCGCTCCGACATGCGTCGCAGCAGCGGGGTGTTGATGTCGCTAAGTTCTACAAGAGTTACCAGCGAAGTAAACCCGAATAGTTTCTCAACAACAAAAATGGCAACATAGGCAAACGAGAGCATGACGCAGTTAGTAGCGTAATACATGAACTGATGCCAGTCTATGTCGCTCAAACTGAGGAAAATGTCGCCACGTGTCAACTGGAATGCGATGTGCATAGCGCAGTAAACCACAAAGATGAGCATAGCGCAGATGACAAGCTGCGAACGCCTTGTGAGCTCTTGCATCGACGCAATAGCGATACATCCGGCCAAGAACTGCATGGCGATGAACTGCGCCTGCTCGGAGGCAACAAGCGAGCACACCACAATGACGACAATGTGGGTGAAAAATGAGATGCGGGTGTCGAAGAACACCGAGATCATGATGGGAACGAGCGCAAACGGCACAAGGCTCATGTAGTTGGGCCGGAACTTCACAACGAAGAACACGCTGATGATAAACAGCGTCATGAACGAGATGAGGAATACCATGCTGCGCATGTTGTTGTAAACACGATAGCGCATGGAGATGAGGAACACGCAATAGATGAGCATGATGATGGTGACAATGAGGATCTTACCCACGATTATCATGATGTCGTCCTGGGTGCTCTCTTGGTCCTTCTTGATGATTTGACTCTCTAGAGTCTTGATTATGTTGTATTGTCGCGGAGTGACAATATTACCCTTGAAGATGATAGCTTCGCCCGTCTGTATGTACATGATGGGGTCGGTGACGGGTTTCAGCGCATCGTTGAGATAGGTGTCGGTAGTGGTTTTGTCGAGTTCGACATTAGGTTCCAGATAGTTGGAAATAAAAGCCAGATCCATATTGGCCGTGCCCTTGCGGTAGGTGGAGTCGATGAATGTATAGACTTGCCTTACCGAGCGCATAGAGTCGGTTTTCACAATGCTTGCCACGCTCTTGTCGTCAAGGATTCGCATCTTTGTCAGAGTGCCGTTGTTGATGGCTTCGCCCGTGGCGTTGTCCACGATGCCTTGCTTATAGGCTTTGGTCACATCATGCAGGATGCGCATCTTGGTTGCCGCCGGTATGTCTTTTCTTGCCCCCATGTCCTTTGACAGTGCGCTGATCTGCTGGCTGGCAATAGATTCTTCGAGTCGGTAAAACTTGATGAAAGATGCCTCGATGCTGTCGCTCTTGCGCGTTTTCTCGTTTTCGTCGGGCTCAACGGGGAAGTCAAAAGGTGCGATGAGCATGTCGTAAGGCCAGGGCTTGCCCACTTCGCATTGCCATGACGCGATGCCGTCTTGCCGTGGCAGGGCCAGCGAAATGAGTGTCGTGGCCACCACAAACATGAGTATGATGAGATAGTTGTGTCGTTTGTTTGTCATAACAAATCAGGTGTTAAGTTAGTTGACGCGCATTGCCGAGCTCACTCCTTTCACGTTCTTGAGACGCTTGCACAGGGCGGTGAGCACGCTGGCATCCTCGATGAGCACGTCTAAACGGCAGTTGAACAGACCTTTGTTGGCCTGGATGTTGAGGCTGCGCATGTTGATTGACATATTAGTTGAAATGATGTATATGATTTCTTGCAGGATGCCCATGCGGTCGATACCTTCGACATGCACCGAGGCGAGGAATTTCTCGCTGGTTGTTTCCCAGTGAGTTTGTACCAGACGTCCGCCAAAGCTGCTTTTGAGTTTCATTGCTGTGGGGCATGTGAGCTTGTGCACGATTACGTCGTTGTCGTCATTTACATATCCCACGACATCATCACCGGGGATGGGGTGGCAACAATGGGCAATCTTATAGTTGCTCACGCCGTCTTTGGTCATGAGTGTATAAACCTTCTTGGTGTTTACTTTTTCTTTGGGAGCAGCATCTTCTTTGTTGCGTGACGCAAAGGGGTTGCGCAACAACTTTGAAAATATACCTTCGCTCGACGATTTGTCTTTTTTGAGCAATTGTGCAGTGAGTGCAATCTCATTGTTGCCTATCTTGAAGTAGAGTTCCTCCTTGTTTTGTGCATGCTCATTGTTGATGATGCGCATTATCACTTCGTTGGTGGGCTGCATGCCGTTGGCTATGAGCATTTCGTCGAGGCGTTTCTTGCCACGTTCGATTGTGGCCCTGCGGTCGTGTCTCAAAGCGGCGCGCAGTCGCGTCTTTCCCTTGGCTGTGACGAGGAACTTGTCCCAGTCGGGCTGTGGCTGCTGCGACTGTGATGTAAGGATTTCCACCTGGTCGCCGCTGGCAAGTTTGTGGGACAGCGGCATGAGTTTGTGGTTAACCTTTCCTGCGATGCAGTGCGTGCCTATCTCGGTGTGCAGGGTGAAAGCCATGTCGAGCACTGATGCGTCTTTGGGCAGTGTCACGAGTTCGCCCTTGGGGGTGAACACCACGATCTCGCTGGCAAAGAGGTTGAGCTTTATGGTGTCGAGGAAGTCCATCGCATTGGGTTCGGGGTTTTTGAGGATGTCCTCGATGGTCTGTAACCACACTGCGAGTTCGCTTTCTTCCTCGCCTTCGCCTATCTTGTATTTCCAGTGTGCAGCAAATCCTCGCTCGGCGATGTCGTCCATGCGCCGGCTCCTGATCTGTACTTCCACCCATTTGCCGTCGGGACCCATCACGGTGATGTGCAGGGCGCGGTATCCGTTGGCCTTGGGGGTGCTTATCCAGTCGCGCACGCGGTCGGGATGCAAGCGGTATAGGTCGGTGATCTCGCTGTATATGTTCCAGCAGATGCGTTTCTCCTCGCTCTCGTTGTCACACTCAAAGACGATGCGCGCGGCATAGAGGTCATATACTTCCTCAAACGGGATGTGCTTGGTCTCCATTTTTTTCCATATTGAGTAACACGACTTGACGCGTGCACGGAACTCGTAGGTGAGGCCTATCTCGTCGAGATGTTTGCGAATGGGGTCGGAGAATCGTGCGAAGAGCTCGTTGCGGCTCTTCTCGCTGGTTGCTATCTGCTGCTGGATGCGTGCATACACTTCGGGGTGCTCATACTTGAAACTCAAGTCTTCAAGTTCGGTCTTGATGGCAAAGAGTCCAAGTCGATGGGCTAGTGGGGCGTAGATGTAAAGTGTTTCGCCTGCAATCTTGTATTGCTTGTTGGGTGGCATTGATGCCAGTGTGCGCATGTTGTGCAGGCGGTCGGCCATCTTGATGAGCACGACCCTGATGTCGTCGCTCATAGTGAGCAGGAGCTTGCGGAAGTTCTCTGCTTGGGCGCTCGCGTGGTCGCCGAAGATACCGCCAGAGATTTTTGTGAGTCCTTCGACAATCGAAGCGATTTTCTTGCCGAAATGAGTCTCGATGTCCTCAACCGTGTAGTCGGTGTCCTCGACCACGTCGTGCAGCAATGCCGCACAGATTGATGTGGATCCAAGTCCTATTTCCTGGCTGACGATAGTAGCAACGGCTATGGGATGCAGGATATAAGGTTCGCCCGAACGACGCCTCACGCCGGCGTGAGCCGAACATGCGAAGTTGAACGCCTTTTCGATGATTTCAACTTTTTTGCGGTGATTGCTCGCCAAGTATCCGTCTAGCAACGTTTTATAAGCGTCGTTAATTAACTTTTCGTCTTGGTATGATGTGTTGTTATTCTCTGCCATAGTCCTTGCTTTTAGTGATGTCACACAAAAAAATCTCCTATTAAAGGGCAAAGGTAATAAA
>JAGHSP010000438.1 GCA_018065815.1 Candidatus Sodaliphilus limicaballi
GTGCCCGAGACACATGAATATGTCGACCTGGGTCTCCCCGGCGGCGTGCTGTGGGCTACCTGCAACGTGGGCGCCGAGAAGCCCGAGGACTACGGCCTATATTTCGCTTGGGGTGAGAAAACCGGATATGCCAAGGGCGAGAGCCACATATTCGACTGGGCCAACTATGATTTATGCAACGGCAGTTCTTCTACCATGACCAAATACAGCACGAGCACAAGTTATTGGGACCCTGCCTTGGGTACATCCCCCGACAACAAGACCGTGCTTGAATCCGAGGACGACGCGGCGACTGCCAACTGGGGCTCAGGCTGGCGCATGCCCACCTTGCAGGAGATAAAGGACCTTTACAATAGTGCTTACACGACTACCGAGTGGGTGACAGTGAACGGCGTCAAAGGTCGCAAGATAACGAGCAAGAGCAACGGAAACTCTATTTTCCTTCCTGCCGCTGGCTATCGCTACGACACGGCTCTCCTCTACGAGGGTTTCTACGGCGACTATTGGTCGCGTGAGCTCGACGCTAGCGACAGCTACAACGCCTACAACCTGTACTTCTACCCGGGCGGTGTCGACACGGAATACTACACCCGTTCCGACGGGCGGAGCGTCCGGGCTGTGCGTGTAAAACCCTAATGCCTTTTCTTGTCTTTTTATAGACCAAGCATAAAGAGTAGTTTTGTGAGTGAAATCGCAAAGCTACTTTTTTTATGGAAAAGAATATCCTTAACTACAACAGAGTAGAGAACATTCCGCGCATCAACGCCAAGGCGGCGGTTACCGAATGGCAGGGTTCCCGTACCACGCATTAGACACTTATCTGCCAAAGTTGATACGCGCCGGCAAGCGCATAGCGATCTGCGATAAGCTTGAAACATCTGCCGCATAATACGGCACTTCACTGACTTTCCAAGTCCATCAGCCTCGGCTGGTGGACTTTCTTGATGCATTGTTGCGATATAATCAAAAAATGGTTGTATATTTGCAGATGTAAAACATTAAAATTGAATAATATGAAGAAACTGTTATTGCTTATAGCGATGTTCTGCTGCCTGCAAGCTAACGCTGCAAAGAGAGGTGACGTGAACGGCGACAATAATGTTGACGTGAGCGACATCAACATTGTCATCAATGAGGTACTGGGTAAAGGCGGCACATATAATGCCGATGTG
>JAGHSP010000153.1 GCA_018065815.1 Candidatus Sodaliphilus limicaballi
GCAGAGTACAAACCGTCAACAGCCTATGAGGGACCATCACTCATTGTACATGCGCTTAATGCAATCATAGCGCAAATGGCCAAAACGAGGCCTAACATTACTTTCTTCATAATAAGTAAAATTTTTTGGTTAGTAATTAATTTAATTGTTTCTTTCTAGTGTCAAATTTCTTTCTCTCCTTGACGTGCTGCGACGTCCAGATGTCCTCCGGGTATATCACGTTGGGCGTTTCTTTTCCGTCGAGCAGATCTATTCCTTGCGACTTGTAGGCCAGCCACACGAGTTCCGAGCAGTAGATTTGTGTGGTGTCGGCCGTGTTATAGTCGTTGTCAAAGATGACTTTGTCTTCTCTCTTCTTGAGTGCGGCTTTCATTGCCGCAACCGCGGTGGCGGAGTCGCAATCGACGCGCGCTGTGGCTCCTGCCATTGCCCTGTCGGTGTTGTAGAACACGCTTATGGGCTCGCACACCATGTATTCGGGCTGCCCTTTGGTGGCTTCGCCTGGCACTGCATGAATCACCATCCATCCGTCGGGCGAGTCATAGGCGATACCCACATGCGAGTAGTCGCTGTTGCTTGTGCTGGTGACCACAAGGCTCTCGCCGGCGAGGCCGTTGCGGAACACGAGGTCTCCGCTTCGCATCCCGGTGGTGTCGTAGAGCACTTCGGTATAGGATATCTGGAGTTTCTTTTCGCGCCATCGCGCCCAGCCCCACATGCCTGCCATCAGCACTGCAAACCACACCACAGCCCACAGGAGGATTTTGAGCCAACTTTTAACGTGTTTTATGCCTACAATGTCCATCAAGTGCAAATTTAGTCAAAAAAAACAGAATAGCAAAAAAAATCTCACAAATTAGGCGTTATTTCCCTCTAAAAAGTAACCGCCTGCACCGTTGTTGTGGTGCAGGCGGTTGTTATCATGGTGCCACGCCGCTAGGCGAAGCAACTGATCATGAGAATATTACCAGCCGGGGTTCTGGCCGATCTTGCTGTTGAGAGTCTTCTGTCCGTTGGGGATGGGGAACAGGAGATACTTAGCGTCGTAGATACGGTCGTTGCCGTTCTTGCAGTTGATGTAACCATCAGCGTCAACAGTGATCTGGCTCATGTCGATGCCGTCAGCAGCAGTAAGGTTGCCTACGTAAGCACCGCGGCACTGGTCGGGATGCTTCTGAGTGTCGAGAAGCTCGAGCTGGTTCCAGCGCTGGAGTGAGTAGTAACGGTCGTTCTGGCAGTACATCATCTCAACGCGGCGTTCGCGGCGGATCTCCCAGATGATGTTGCTTACGCCCATGTTGTTAGCGGGGTCAGCAGCAACAGCAGTAGTGAGGTGGGGCATACCCACGCGGTCGCGAAGCTTGTTGATAGACAGGTTAAGGTCAGCGTCGGTGATAGTACCGAGCTCAGCGCAAGCCTCTGCGTAGTTCAGAAGGATCTGTGCATACCAGAAGATGGGAGCGTCAGTAGTGTTAGTACCGATTGACTGGCGGTCAGTGTTCTTCATTGCGTTAGTGTCGAACAGGAGGACACCGTAGCCAGTTGAAGAAGTTGACTGAGCACCACCGAAGCGTGCGTAACCGCAGCCGGGGAACTGGAGGATGTGGTCAACCTGAGCAGCCATACGGGGGTCGCGCTGTGCGAGAACGTCGCTGATGTCAACGAAGTTAGCCTCGCCGAAACCTGAGTTGTCGTCAAGCTTAACGATCTTACCAGCCTCGTTCTTGTCGCAAGTAGTGGTAGCTTTGGGCTTACCATCCTTGAACAGGTAGTTGTCGAACGCGTCCTTAGTCATACCGTGAACCTGAGTAGAACCGCAAGTGTAGTCAACTGTACCATGACCGAGCACGTTGTAAACATAGTGCTTGTAAAGGATCATCTCCTTGTTGCCTGCGAGGTCAAGCTGGTCGAAGTTAGACTTGAAGTCGGGGTTCAGGTCATAGTTGGTATTACCCATGATAACCTTACATGCAGCCTTAGCAGCTTCAAGATACTTGTTAGCGCGAGCAGCATCCTTAGTAACATACTTGCTGTAAGTACCTTCGAAGAGGCAAACCTCAGCCTTCATTGCGTTAGCAACGTAAACGTTGTAAGCAGTGCGTGAACCTGCGTTAGCAGTGATGTTGTTGCAAGCGAAGTCAAGGTCAGCAAGAACCTTGTCCATAACCTCGTTGCGGGGCTGGCGGGGACCGTAGAGGATACCCTCATCGGTTACGTCGAGAACGTGGTCAACCCAGTAGCAGTCGCCGAATGCGCGAACCAGCTTGTAGTGCTGCCAAGCGCGGTACAGGCGTGCGAGACCTCCCCAGTTAGCCTTGCTTGGATCGCTCATCTCAGCATCATGGGAAGAGAAGCGAGCAGGGTGTGGCACGACGGATCTCAGTGTAAGGATTGTCCCACCATGTTGGAGATGTTGCGGGAACATTGGTGTAGGTCCACTCCTGAGTACCAGTTGTACCCTGGTCGTCGTTCAGGAAGTTGAAGTAGAAGTTACCATAGCTACCGCCGTTGCCGTAGCCAGAGAACTCATTGTAGAAGTAGTTGGCAAAGAGCTCTACATTCTTCTCACTAGTGAAGAAGTTGTCTTTAGTAAACTGATCGCAGGGTTCGGTGTCGAGCAAGTCAGAGCAAGACGACAGCATCAACCCAGCAGCTACCAATAATAAATATGTTTTCTTCATAAAATTATTATCCGTTAGAA
>JAGHSP010000181.1 GCA_018065815.1 Candidatus Sodaliphilus limicaballi
CGACAAACTAAGCATAAGGAAAAGGCTCTTCCGTGCAGCCTTGGATTCCAAATATCTTATGCGTATGTTACTAAACTACAAATTTTGATGCGGTTGCCCTGGCGAAAAAGCCAATCTCGCATTTCTTTATGCCTAGGAGTGTCAAGACAAAATGCCATCAAAGGGACAGTCCCCCGTGATGGCATTTTTTAATTTCTGAGGTTCGTTTCAAGTGACGATGAAAGTCACCACCTCTTGTCGTCACTTGTCCCAGTCGATGGGGGTGGCTAGTTTTTTCTTGTAGTAGGCTTTGAGGTCGTTCCAGTGGTAGTAGGGTGCCATGTCGGTTTCTACCGGGAGCTGTGCCTCGTGCTCGTTGTAGAGCGCCTTTACCAGGATGTCGCCTGCGGCATTGCGGTAGAATACCATCTGGATGTTGCAGGCCTTGGGGATGATGTCGTAGCTTTGCCACTCGTTGTGGAGGTTGTCGAGGTCGCTCGTGGAGAGGTTGATGTTGTCAATCTCGAGCAGGCATGCCAGCGGCAGGACTACGCTCTCGTGGCCGAATCGCAGGTCGGCGCCTCGCTTGCCGGCAGCGATGGCAGCATCGGCTTTGTCGATCATGTCGTGGGCCAGCGCGCGTGCCACGAAGGGCATGCGGTTGGCGCTTGCTGGTGAGTTGGCGCGGTAGAGATACCACTCGATGTTTTTGAGTCGCCACATCTCGAAGATTTCGTCGCTGGTGAACAGGTGGAAGAGGTCGAGGTTCTCAAATGCGTGGTGGCCTTGCAGACTGCCAGCGATGTCGAAGACGTCACGCATGAGGCGTTGCGCTGCGGGACGGTCGATGTGGTCGGGGTGGCTGAATATCTGCTTGACGAAGCGCTCGGGTTGCACGTGTGCGGCATAGAGGCTGTCGCTGATGAGCTTTGTCCTAGCCGAGACCTTTGTGGCAAGGGTGTCCTCGCCGTGTCCGTAGCCCATGTAGTACATGTCGTGGTAGCTGGCATCGGTGGTGATGCGCAGGCTGGGGTTGAGCGAGCGCAGCGTGGTGGTGGCATTCTGCATTGAAAGGATGCACCTGATGACCACAGTGGAGCGCGCGTCGATGACAGCATCGCCGGCAAACACGGTGGGGAAGTTGTTGAACATGCGCTCGGCGATGCGCTGGTGCTGCTCGGCGCCCTTGTCGCTCAATTCGCCGGCGCGATTGGCCGATGCGGCAAGCACGTTTTGCAATGTGGTGAGCAGCCGCTCGCCTTGCTCGGTGAGCACACCGTCGTGATGAGCCTTGCGCAGCACGTCCACGGGGCGCTGGTAGGCACTTGCGCGTGAGAGCCAGCGGCTGCCGTGACGGCCATAGTGGTCGATGTAGAACGCCTCGTAGCCTGCGGGGGCCGGAGTGAGCTGCGGCAGGTGGGTCTCGGGGTAGATGCAGTGGTTGCTGGCACTGTGGTTAAGTCGCGTTGCAATCTTCTCTTGCGGGGTGATTGCCATGGCAGCGACACATGCCGCTGCGGCTATGATAAGGGAATATAAGCGTCTCATTATTGTATGATTGAGGGGATATAGGGTTGACGGGAGAGTTTGTCGAGCAGGTAATCGCGCACATCGATCCAGCGGTAGTAGGGTGCCATGTCGGTCTTGACGGGCAGGGTTGCCTCTCGCTCATTGAGAAGCACCTTCACCAGCACGTCGTCCTGCGCGTTGCGGTAGTACACCATCTGCACGTTGCATGCCATGGGGAACACCTCGTAGCTGCGCCAGTGGTCGGAGAGGTGATCAAGGTCGGTGGTCTGGTAATCCATGCCGTTGATGCCCATGAGGCACACGAGCGGCAGCACCACGCTCTCGTGGCCAAAACGCAGGCTGGCGCTGTTGCCGCCCTGGTTGATGGCGTGGTCGGCGTCCTCGATGAAGCTGCGCACGAGGTTGGCCTCCATGAAGTCAACGCGGCACTTGGTGAGCGGTGTCTCGCCGCTGTATATATACCATCGCACGTTGTTGTAGCTCCACAGCGCTACTGCCTCGTCGAGCGAGAAGAGATCGTAGAGGTTCACGTTGTCATAGGCATGGTGGCTCTGCATGTTGCACACCACGTCGAAGAGGGCGTTGACAAACTTGAAGTTCTCGATGCTGTCGCGTGTGAACTTCTTGTCGGTGAACAGGCGTTTGAGCACGCCGTCGGTCTTGACATGCTTGTCGCGGTAGGCGTCGAAATACTTGTAGGCCTCCTGCCGGAGCGGTTTCACTGCGGGGTCGTCATAGTTCATGTAGTACATCTCGGCCTGGCTGGCGTCGGTGGTGATGCGCAGGTTGGGGTTGAGCGATTTGAGCACGTCAACCTCGTTCTGCATCGAGAGGATGCAGCGAATCACAATGGTTGAACGAGCGCGCACGGGTGCGTCGCCGGCAAAGATCTCGGGGAAGTTCTTGTACATGCGTGCCGCGATGCGCTGGTGCTGCTCGTGGCCCACGTCGGAGAGTTCGCCGTCGCGTCCGCGAGCGTCTTCGCGCACTTGCCGCAGTATTTCCAGCGTTTCCTTGCCGCGCTTTGTGAGCACACCATTGCGCTCACCCTTTTCGAGTTGCTCCACCGGGTAGTCATAGGCCCATTGCCCTATGAGCCAGCGGCTGCCGTGGCGTCCGTAGTGGTTCATGAAAAATGGCGTGTATCCGTCGGGGGCTGGTGTGAGTGCGGGAAGCGACTCGTCGGGATAAGCCCAGTAGTTGTTGGCGCAAGCGCGTATGTTGGCCTTGAAGTCTTCCTTCACTCCGGCCTGTGCAGTGAGTGCCATCGTGGCTCCCACGAGCATTGATAATAGTAGTTTGTGTCTCATTAATGAAGCGGTTGATGTGTTGTAACTATACAGCAAAGGTTCTTTGCGGACTCCCCGCGCGGATTTCACAGATAACACAGATTTAATAATAACTGAAAGAAATTAGAATAATTAGAATAATTTCTTGTTCAGATAAATCATGTTAATTTTTTTCGTGAGATCCGAGAGGTCTGCGCGGGGATATTAGCCAAAACACCATTGCTGAATAGTTACTGAAATGTTTTGTCAGTGCAAATTTACAACAAAAAGCCCAAACACAGAAAAAGTGCGGGCATGATTTTTCCCAAAATCACGCCCGCTTTTTAGAGTATGAGAAAATTTACTTTGTTTCGGAGCCCCCACGCC
>JAGHSP010000054.1 GCA_018065815.1 Candidatus Sodaliphilus limicaballi
CGAACGCAGTGACCCCAAGGTGCTGTGGTGGAGCTTGTAGTAGTCGAGTATAACGTCGAGCATGAGGTTGCGCTGGTCGCGGTTGAAGCGGAAAAGGTGCAAGTTGTCATAGCGCATTCGCGACAGCGTGACGATGACGCTGGCCTCGTGCGGACGCAGGTAGCGTCCGCGCCCGTTTACCGCCGAGGGGACGAAGACGCCCTCGTTCATGTTGAACCAGTAACCTTCACGGTAAGAAGAAACGTCGGGCTCGATGCCCATGAGTATGCCCAGCCGGTAGAGAAAACAGATGTGGAAATTGGCCACGCCGCGCTCCAGGTGTTCCAGTATGGTCACGCTATTATATATAAATGTATAAAGCGCCTCGTTGCGCTCGCGTTCCTGAATGGCATGAGTGAGCACTTCGCTCATGAACATCGCCACGGCATTCTTCACCGGGTCGCAATACACGCTCATGAGAGGCATGGTGCGACGCATGTCGTGCATGGTGGCAAGTTCGCGCCCCGGAGTGATGCGCGCCTCCATCTCGATGAGCGACAGCGGCATGAGCATGGCATTGCGCATGCGGGCAGCCTGGGTCTTGCCCTGCGCCACGGCAAACGCCATGAGACCGTGCGTGTCGCTATAAACATGCACGATGCTGGTGCGGTCGTTATACCTCACCGTGTTGAGCACTATGCCTCGCATCTTGTCATACATGACTGGAAAGATTCTGTCTCTTTTTTGACGTTTTTCACTGCGAAGATAGTGCTTTTTTGCCTATTTTTTGCGTTTTTTTCAAAAAAATCGACTAAAAATCACGTTTTCTTTGTGTTATATTTTGTCAATTAAAAAATCATTCCTATCTTTGCAGTCGCATTTTGCGCCACAAGCGCATGCTGGTCCATTCGTCTATCGGTTAGGACGCAAGATTTTCATTCTTGAAAGAGCAGTTCGATTCTGCTATGGACTACTAAATAATAACAACAAAGAAACAAAATAGTAATTTATAATTATGGCAAACCATAAATCAGCAATTAAGAGAATCCGCCAATCAGAGGCTCGCAAACTTCGTAATCGTTACTACGCTAAGACTATGCGCAACGCTGTACGCGACCTGCGCAAGATGACTGACAAGGCTGCTGCTCTCGAACAGCACAAGAAAGTTTCTTCAATGCTCGACAAGCTGGCTCGTAAGAACGTGATTTCGAAGAACAAGGCTTCTAACCTCAAGTCTAAGTTGGCCCTCTACATCAACAAGCTGGCCTAATCGCAGACTGGAGGTAATAACCTCATAACGACGTGAAGCCACGGCAGTATGCCGCAAGGCAGCAGTGGTGCTCGTCGATTGTTGGTCCATTCGTCTATCGGTTAGGACGCAAGATTTTCATTCTTGAAAGAGCAGTTCGATTCTGCTATGGACTACCCGGAGCGTTAAGCACACCGCTTAACGCTCTTTGTCGTATGGATTAGGATAGGGGGGGATAGATGCAATAGACTATATAGGCTATCCAGGCTATCCGGGCTATCTTTTTTTAAAAAACACGGTAATGGGCAAGAAGGGAATATTCAGGTTCAAGCAGTTTGAGATACAGCAGTCGCATGCGGCGATGAAGGTGGGCACTGACAGTGACTTGCTGGGCACGCTGTCGCAGGGCGGTGACCGCATCCTCGATGTGGGCACAGGCACTGGGGTGCTGTCGCTCATGCTGGCTCAACGCTATCCGCAGGCTACTATCACTGCCGTCGAGATCGATGACAACGCTGTGATAGATGCTGCCGCCAACTTTGCCGCGTCACCCATGGGCGAACGCGTCACTTTGCACCACATGTCGTTTCAGGATTATGTGGCACAGTGCCGTGCCGAGGACAGAGTGGGGCAGTTTGACGCCGTGGTGTGCAACCCGCCTTATTTCGACATGAGCCTTGAATGTCCCGACGACAGCCGCACACGCGCCCGCCACTCGTCGAGCCTGCCGTTTGACGTGCTTGCGTCGGGGGCTAGCGAGATGCTTGCGCCCGGAGGTGTGTTCTCGGTGTGTATCCCGCCCGAGGTGTTGCGCAAATTCAAGGGCGAGTGCCAGCTGGTGGGATTTAGTCTTGAAGACATTCACTTTGTCAAGACCCTGCCGCAAGCACCCGTGAAGCGCATAGTGCTCGTGATGAAGAAGTCGCTCAACGGCGCCGCCCGTGAGCACAACCACACCATGCTCAACGATGACAGCACCCGCTCGCCATGGTACCGCGCTATCATGCACGATTTCCTGCTGGGCATGTAGTAATAAGCGGGGGAATAAGCTAGGAATACAAGAAACAGAGGATGTGTCAAAATGCGAAATCAAGTTGAGGTAGGAGGGTGTGTCGTCCCTACCTCAACTTGTACTCTATCAAAGCGCATTTTGACACACCCTCGTTTGCTATATGTGATAATGCTTGTTACTGTTTCTTGACCGGGTCAAACGAGAGCCCGCATCCCAGTTTCTTGAATATCTTGCGGTCCACCTCGCCTAGCATTGCGGTGGCATGCACCTGGCATCCGTCGAGCAGAGGCAGGCAGTCCAGGCACTTGCGGCAGTTCTCGTCGTGCTGGCTCACTACGGCGAGGGCGATGAGCACCTCGTCGGTGTGCAGTCGCGGATTGTTTCCGTGCAGGAAGGATGTCTTCATGCGCTGGATGGGCTCGATCATGTTCTGCGGGATTAGTTTCACGTCGTGGTCGATGCCAGCAAGATGCTTGGTAGCATTGAGGATGAGAGCCGCGCTAGGTCCCATGAGGGCTGTGGTGCCCGAGGTGATGATGGTGCCGTCGGCCAGCTCGATAGCTGCACATGGCGCTTCCTCGAGTTCCTGGCGTTCCTTGGCAGCCACGGTGGGTTTGCGGTAAACTGTGGTGAGTTTCATCTTGCGCATGAGCAGCGCGATTTTCTTCACCTCCTCGTCGTTGTTCTTGCCGTCGGCCATCGAGCACAGCGCTGCATAGTAGCGGCGTATGATTTCCTGCTTGCTTGCCTCGCAGCACACGTCGTCATCGCTGATGCAGAACCCTGCCATGTTCACGCCCATGTCGGTGGGAGAGTTGTAGGGGCTCTCTCCGTAGATGCCCTCGAAGATGGCGTTGAGCACGGGGAAAATCTCGATGTCGCGGTTGTAGTTCACGGTGGTTTCGCCGTAGGCCTCGAGGTGGAACGGGTCGATCATGTTCACGTCGTTGAGGTCGGCGGTGGCAGCCTCATAGGCCACGTTCACGGGGTGCTTCAACGGAATGCTCCAGATGGGGAACGTCTCAAACTTGGCATATCCGGCTTTCACGCCGCGCTTGTTCTCATTGTAGAGCTGTGACAGGCACACGGCCATCTTGCCGCTGCCAGGGCCGGGGGCTGTGATGACAACGAGCGGGCGGGTTGTCTCCACATAGTCGTTCTTGCCGAAGCCGTCGTCGCTGTCGATAAGGTCCACGTTGTGGGGGTATCCCTCGATGAGGTAGTGGTAATACACATTGATGCCGCCTATGCGTTCCAGCCGCTCGCGATAGGCGATGGCGCTGGCTTGGCCGTTGAAGTGGGTGATGACCACACTGCTCACATAGAGGCCGCGCTGCATGAATTCCTTGCGCAGGCGCAGCACGTCCTTGTCGTAGGTGATGCCCAGGTCGCCGCGCACCTTGTTGCGGTCGATGTCCTCGGCACTGATCACCATCACGATCTCGGCGTCGTCTTTGAGTTGCATGAGCATGCGCAGCTTGCTGTCGGGCTGGAATCCCGGCAACACGCGACTGGCATGATGGTCGTCAAATAACTTACCGCCAAACTCCAAGTACAGTTTGTCACCGAACTGGGCGATGCGATCCTTAATGTGCTCTGATTGAATTTTGAGATACTTCTCGTTGTCGAACCCGTATTTCATAATGCTTAATTAGTTTTTAATACGGGATACAAAGTTAGTCATTTTTCGCGAGGTATGGAAACGGCAAAGCAAAAAATGTGGTGATATAAAACAAAAAAATCGCAAGAGGACAGTGACCACATTGGCTACATTGGCCCACATGGTAGCAGGAAGTCGATACTTTGTGTGGTTAAAACCTAGAGTTTTAACAAAAAATTGCTAACTTTGCGAGTTGAAGTAAAGTAAACAATGAGAGCAAAACATATCAGTCTGTTGATATTCAGTGTAGTAGCCGCCCTCGCGTTGTTGTGTGCGGTGTTTCCTGGCGATGGCATCGACCTGGGGTTCGCGCAGCTGCGTTTCCCGGGGTTGATAGAGGTGCTGCAAGGCGACTCTACCGATTTCATTGACCCAGAGGAGCAGATGGCACGTCTGGTACAGGAGCAGATGGCTCTCAAGTATGCCAAGGACGACTCTGCCTACATCACTAAACTCAACCGGTCGGAGACCAAGATATGGTTCCCTAACGATGACATGACCTATCTCGACACCGTGTTTGCCGCCCTCGACAACGCTAGCAAGAAACATGTGCGCATCATTCACTATGGCGACTCGCAGATTGAGCTTGACCGCATGTCGTGTGACCTGCGCGAGATGCTTCAGAGCAAGTTTGGCGGGCATGGCAAGGGGTGGATTCCCATTGTCCCCATTGCTGGCAACAACACCCTCTCGGCATCTTGCGCGCCACGGTTGTACCAGGGTTTCCAGTACAGTTTCTTCGACGAGACCAAGCCACGCGACAGCAAGGGCGGGCCGTATGCCACCACGGCTTATCTCACTGGCGGCACAGTCACCGTCACGGTGCGCTGTGTGGATGCGCCCAGGTACCAGCACGTGCATGGGTTTGACCGGGTGAAAGTGCTCACCGGAAGCAATGGCGGCACGCTCGCTGTGAAATGCGGCGATGCAACAGCCCAAGTCAGCCCAAACAAAAGCCTGACGGTCACGTCGGTAGATATCGACTCCACGAGCAGTGCGAAAGTGAGCATCTCGGGCAGCGCCCACTTGTATGGCATCTTGCTCGATTCCAGAACGGGCGTCGCCGTCGATAATGTGCCCATGCGAGGATGCACGGGTAACATCTTCACGCTGATTGCCAAGGAAGAGGTCAAGGACTTCTTCGCCAAGGAGAACGTGCCCCTCGTCATATTGCAGTTTGGCGGCAACGTGACGCCTCTCATCAACAAGAAGAACCTGCCGGTTGTGCTCGACCAGCTGCGCAGCCAGATAGAATATTTCCAGGAAGTCGCTCCTGGCAGCCGCATCCTTTTTATCGGTCCCAGCGACATGGCGACTCGCCGAGGCGGCGCGCTGCACACCTATACCAACCTGCCCATGTATGTCGATGCGCTCAAAGCCATGTGCCTGGAGGCAGGCGTGGCCTACTGGGACATGTTTGCCGTGATGGGCGGACAAGACAGCATGGTGAGCTGGAATAAAAACGGGTGGGCTGGCAGCGACTATATACATTTTTCAACCGAGGGTGCCCAGCGCATGACAGAGTTGTTCAACAACTCGTTTATGCTCTACTATGACTACTACACCTTCCGCCACAACAAGAAACAATGAACAAGACAATATCCCACATATTAACCGTTATAGCCGTGCTGCTTGCCGTGGTGCCGGCCCGGGGAGCCACGCGCGCTTCGCTGGCCAAGGGTGCTCCGCGATATGTCGAGCGCGACTCGGCGGTGACGGCATGCGTCGCCATTGAGAATAATGCCCTTATCTTCCCTGGCGGTTTCAAGCCCATCAATGCGTTTGAAAACAAACTCGAGGCGCTGCTGCGCACCCGCAAGGGGCATGTCAGCATTTGGCATGTGGGCGGTTCGCACGTGCAGGCCGACATCCTGTCGCACCGCTTGCGCTGCAATTTCACCGCGCTGACAGGAACTCCTGGCACACGCGGCATGCTGTTCCCGTTCTCTATGGCCAAGACCAACTATGGCAGCGACCACCGTATGTCCTACACCGGCAACTGGAACGTGTCGCGCAACATCGCGGCCGACCCCACATTGCCGCTGGGACTCACGGGCATCTCGGCATCGACCACCGACCGCCGCGCCACTGTGACCCTCAACCTCAACACCAAGGGCAACGTGCAGTGGAAATATGACGCCATGCGAGTGCTTGCCGAGTGTGACGCTCCTGCCGATTCGCTCTCCATCGTGTTGAGCGACGGCGGACGCGAATGGCCGCTTGAACCCTCGCCTAGCGGCGTGTACAGCGTGAAGGGGCTGCCCCTGCTCACCAGCGGCACGCTCACTATCAGCAATCCCACCGGGGCACGCTTTGTGCTGCGTGGGGTGGAGCCTGTAAACACTGCCGTGGGGACAATCAATTACTATTCCAGCGGCATCAACGGTGCATCCACGCTGTCGTGGTTGCGTTGCGACCGCCTCGACCAGGACTTGCGCCTCATCTCGCCCGACCTAGTGGTCTTCGGCATAGGCATCAATGATGCCGCCATGGCGTCGAGCCAGTTTGACCCGGAGAAATTCAAATCGCGCTACTGCCGCATCATCGACAAGGTGCGCAAGGCCAATCCTGACGCGATGCTGCTTTTCATCACTAATAACGATACCTATTTCAAGGGTATGCCCAACGCTAACGCTGTGCGGGTGCGTGATGCCTTTGTGGATCTCGCCCGCAAGTATGACGGTTGCGTGTGGGACTGCTTCGGTGTGATGGGCGGGCTGGGCAGCTCCACCAAGTGGCGCGACACGGGACTCGTGGCCAAGGATCGCATCCACTTCACCCGCCAGGGGTATGAACTGCTTGCCGACCTTATCTTTGACGCCCTCATGAGCGACTTTGCCGACAACGAATAACCCTATCAGCATGAGCGAGTTCTTGTCATCAATAGCGACATTCTTCAAGCATGTGTTTGAGTTCAGCGAGAGCAGCCCGTTGCTGTTCACGCAGTTCTACTTCTGGGCTTTCTTTGCCATCGTCTATGCGGTGTTTGCGCCCATAGCGCGCCGCACCCACATGCGCAACGCGTTCCTGTTCTTCGTGAGTCTGTTTTTCTATTACAAGACAAGCGGTCTCTTTGTGCTCATCCTCATGTTTGTCACGTGCAGCGACTACTTGATAGCCCGTCGCATTGCCGGCAGCGACGACCCGTTGAGGCGCAAGGCTTGGCTGGTGGCTAGCGTGACGATAGACCTGTTCTTGCTGTGCTACTTCAAGTATGCCTATTTCTTCATCGACATGGTCAACAACATGCTTGGAACCCATCTTGCCGTGCACGACTACTTTGCCGAGGTGGGAAACCTCTTTGCCGGGCAAGGGCATTTCAGCGTGGATCAGATAGTGCTGCCCGTGGGCATTTCGTTCTTCACGTTCCAGATCATCAGTTACACGGTCGATGTATATAAGGAGCGCATCAAGCCTGTGACCAATATCCTTGACTTCGGTTTCTACGTGAGCTTCTTCCCGCAGCTGGTGGCAGGTCCCATCGTGAGGGCAAGCGAGTTCATACCGCAGCTCTACAAGCCGTTCCACTTGTCGCGCATGCAGTTTGGCGTGGCTGTGTTCTGGATACTCAACGGCCTTGTCAAGAAAATAGTGTTGAGCGACTACATTGCCGTCAACTTTATCGACCGCGTGTTTGACAACCCCATGTTGTTCACGGGTTTTGAAAACTTCATGGCGTTGATAGGGTACAGCTTGCAGGTGTATGCCGATTTCAGCGGTTACACCGACATAGCCATAGGCATAGCCATGCTCATGGGCTTCTACCTGCCCAAGAACTTCAACTCGCCCTATAAGGCCCACAATGCTGGCAATTTCTGGAAACGCTGGCACATCTCGTTGAGCATGTGGTTGCAGACCTATCTCTACATTCCGCTGGGCGGTAACCGCAACGCCACCTTCGGCACCTACTTCTGGATTGCGCTCATTTCGCTTGTGGCCCTCATCCTCACCAGCAGCTGGTGGGCTTCGGGTGCCATCCTGGGTGTGGCGCTTGCCGTCGTGGCCACAGCAAGGCTCTATCCCGAGAAACGCAAGAACATCATCGCCAACCTCAACCGCTTCATCACCATGCTGCTGGGCGGATTGTGGCACGGTGCGTCGTGGAACTTCATGATATGGGGCGGATTGAACGGTGTGGGAATGATCGTCTATCAGTTCTGGCGCGACATGCACTGGACTGCCCGCATGATATGGCTCACCGTGACCGTAGCCCTTCTTGTGGCGCTGGTGAGCTTCACCCATGAGCCTGTGTTCAACCTGCTGTTTGTGTGGGTGGCATGCATTGCGCTGGGGTCGCTGGTTCGCTACATCTACCACCTCGCGGGTGGCGAGCGTGAGTATAAGTGGATTGCCAATGCGTGGGCGGTGGCGCAGACCTTTGTGTTCATCACGTTCACCCGACTGTTCTTCCGCAGCGGTTCCAACCTCGATCCCGCCACAGCCAACGAGGTGGCTTGGAACACTGCCAAGAACATGGTGCATCAGATAGGCTCGGCATGGAGAATGTCGGTGATCCCCGACATTATTGTGGCTTATCACAATGTGTTCCTACTCATCGTGCTGGGCATGATTGTACACTGGCTCCCCGACCGATGGAAGCGCCGCTACCGCATCGTGTTTGCCCGCCTGCCCATCGCTGTGATCGTGCTGCTGTGCGTCGCCACGGTGTTCGTCGTTTACCAGTTTGTCACCGCCGATCTCCAAGCCTTCATCTACTTCCAGTTCTGACGTGTTATTGGCTCATAGCTACGGTAATGTTGTAACTATACGCCAATAGTGTTTCGGGCAATATCCCCGCGCAGATCTCACGAAAAAAAATAACAACAGATTGCTCTGACTTAGCTGAATAAGAGATTTTAATTATTAATTAATCAGTGTAATCAGTGAGATACGCGCGGGGAGTCTCAAAAAAGGTTATTGCTGTATAGTTGCAGTAATGTTTCAAAATTGCAAAAAAATATTAAGGGAGTATAGGTATATATCAAATAAAAATAAGTAACTTTGCACAAGTTTTGTGATTTTAGACCCAATAATACCTATATTTGGACTATATTTTTTATGTCAACGCTAACTATCCTAATAGTAATCGTATTCCTGCTAGGCTACACATCGATAGCTTTGGAGGGTATCACACGTGTCAACAAGGCCGCCGTAGCGTTGTTGATGTTTGTGTTAACATGGACTGTGTTCATGGTTGATCCCGGGTTGTACTTTGAGGGCACCGATCCTCATAGCGTGGCCAATGGCCGCATTGTGCACCACCTGGGTGAGACAGCGACAACACTGTTCTTCCTGATGGGCGCAATGGCAGTCGTGGAGGTGGTGGACCGCAACGGTGGCTTCAACTTCGTACGCAACATGATGCGCACCCGCAGCAAGCGTTCGCTGCTGTGGCGCGTGGCGTTCCTCACGTTCTTTTTGAGTGCGATTCTTGATAACCTCACCACGAGCATCGTGATGGTGATGCTGCTGCGCAAGCTGGTGCAGGACCGCAAGGACCTGGTGAAGATTGCGTGCGCTATCATCGTTGCCGCTAATGCCGGCGGGGCGTTCTCGCCCATTGGCGACGTCACGACAATCATGCTTTGGAATCAAGGTGTTATCACTGCTGGCGGTGTGATCAAGGAACTCTTCCTGCCGTCGCTTGTGGCAATGCTCGTGCCGGTGCTCATGCTGCACTTCTCGCTCAAGGGCGAACTTGCCGAACCTGAAATCACAGCCGAGGACGTGATCGACGAGCTCAATGCCCACCAGCGCCGCACGGTGTTCTTCCTGGGTGTGGGAGGTCTCATCTTTGTGCCTATATTCCATAGTCTTACCGACCTGCCTCCGTTCATGGGCATCTTGCTCGTGCTGGGAGCGCTGTGGCTCATCACCGAGCTTTTCTATGGCACTGCCCGCCTGAAGAAGCGTGAGAACATACGCAACCGCGTGAGCCGTCTGCTGGGTCGCATCGACATGAGCACCATCATGTTCTTCCTGGGTATTCTCATGGCAGTGGGTTGCCTTGAAGAGATAGGTGTGCTCACGTTGCTGGGCCAGTGGCTCGACGGTGTGTCGGGCGGCAACCACTACGTTATCACGGGTCTCATCGGTGCTATTTCAAGTATAGTTGACAATGTGCCTCTGGTGGCAGGCTGCATGGGTATGTATCCTCCCACACCTACCGGCGACATGGCTGTGGACGGCGTGTTCTGGCAGCTGCTGGCCTACTGTGCCGGCGTGGGCGGATCGCTGCTCATCGTGGGCTCAGCCGCAGGTGTTGTGGTGATGGGCATGGCAAAGATCAGCTTTGGAAACTACATGAAGCACATGTCGCTCTATGCACTCGTGGGCTACCTTGCCGGCATGTTCTGCTACTTCCTGCTGCGCACGTTTGTGTTCTAACTGGCAGGCAAGGAGAAGGCTGGCATTGGCCTGCATTTTTCTGCAATTTGATGTTATTGTAATAAAAAATTCTGTGTTTTTGGCGGTTTGGGCGTGAGAATTGATTAAAAATCACTACCTTTGTACCGAAATATACTTAATAA
>JAGHSP010000308.1 GCA_018065815.1 Candidatus Sodaliphilus limicaballi
ATCAAAACCTATAAAAAAAATGATATTCCAACTCACCGAGGACCTCATATTCCCCGACCCGCACCTGGGCGAACCCGACGGCATGCTCGCCGTGGGAGGAGACTTGAGCGTGGAGCGCCTTGAACTAGCCTACGCCCACGGCATCTTCCCGTGGTTCTCATTCCGCGACTGGGACGAGCCCGTGTGGTTCTGCCCCATGCAGCGCTTTGTGATATTTCCCAGCGAGATACACGTGTCGCACTCGATGAAATCACTCATCAACAAGGAGAAATACCGCGTGTCGGTCAACGAGGACTTCGGCGGCGTGATCAACGGTTGCCGCACTGTCGATGGCCGCTACTACATGGAGGGAGCATGGCTGGGACCCGAAATCGTCAAAGCCTACACCGCGCTGCACAACCTGGGCATGGCTGCAAGCGTCGAGGTGTGGGAGGGCGAAAACCTGGTGGGGGGACTCTACGGCGTCACCGTGAATGGCTGCTTCATAGGCGAGAGCATGTTCTCTCGCGTGCCCAGCGCATCGAAACTGGCACTGATAGGCCTTGCACGGCACTTGGAATCACTGGGATGGAAAATGATTGACTGCCAGATCGAAACACCACACCTCAAATCTATGGGCGCCCGATACATCCCCTACGAAGAATACATGGAAATCTTGCGGCGATGCAAATAGACAAGAAGAAAATAGCGACAATCGTTTCATGCCTGGCATTGCTGGTGTTGCTTCCCGTGGGGTGCAACGCCTATTTCACATGGCACTATAAACGCATGGCGCAGCCTCTCATCGACTTCGTGGAGCAATACCACAAAGTCACAGGCAAGTATCCCAAGACCAAACAGGAAATAGGCTACGACAACACCCAGCAAAACGTGGGGCCATTCTACATTCTCATCGACAGCACGCAATATAACGTGTTCTACTCCGACGACCACGGCAACCTGTTCCTCTACAATTCGAAGAAAGGCGATTGGGAACACGTGGGCAAGTAGTTTTTTTTGAAAAAGTTTGCGTTTGCGTTTGTAATTACATTTAATTTGATTACCTTTGCAAGAGTAGCAATGAATCCTTGACATCAATGACACAGCAAATAAGTCATGATATTATTCAAAAACTGAAAGCCGAAAACTGTTTTTGGTCTTATTCAGAAGACTCAATCAACAATGTCCCCGACGATATTTTGATAGAGAAAGTACTCGTGTATCTTGATTTGCCCGAAATTGACGCTTTGTTCCTAATGTTCCCATACAAAAAAATCAAGAAAGTGTGGCTTGAGCATTTAGTTCCGCAAGGAGAATATCTTTATTCTCTAAATCGATTTTTTGCATGGTACTATTTCCATGTTAAGCGCCCCGACCAGTATCTCAAGTCAATGATCACCCGTCATTTCAATAAAATGCTACAATGAATGCCCTTGCCCCACACACCAATTTGCTTTTTGAAAAAGCAACACAACTGGAATGTATCAAACCATTCTTGCTGGTTGGAGGTACAGCTCTATCATTACAATTAGGAACTCGCCTAAGCGAAGACCTGGATTTCATGCGATGGCGCACAAGCAAGACCGAACGCATGGAGGTTGATTGGAATGGAATTCAGAAAGAGCTATCTACCATCGGAGATGTCCAATCAATGAATTTGATGGATATAGACCATGTAGAGTTTGTTGTTTCGGGCGTAAAATTCTCTTTTTATGCCTGTGGCAGATATTCACCAGTAACCAAACCTGTTAAATGTAACAACTATTTACGACTAGCCGATATTCATGCCATTGGAGCAATGAAAATGGAAGTAATGTTGCGACGAAGTAATTTTAGGGACTACTATGATATTTACTCAATTGTGAAAAGCGGTGTGGACTTGAGAGAACTAGTAAGAATGGCTGGCAATTATAGCCAACACCAGTTAAAGTCCAAGAATATCTTGGCGATGCTGACCAATGGAACTCGTTTTCACCGTGACGAGATATTTAACCAAATGCAACCCAAATACAATGTAACAGCAGCAGACATCGAAAACTACTTTAGGTCACTACTGACCGAATGTAATAATGTCAGTGACTAGAAACTGCTATTGCAAACATACCATGCGCAGGTAGTCCTCGCCGAAAATGTGGAGTGTGCCATCAACCTTGAAGCCCAGGCTAGTGTACAGGTCATAGGCCCCGGTATTGTCGGGGTCGCAAGCTAGTACCGCAACTTTACCCATGCGCTTCGCGAGCTGCATACCATGCTCGATGACGACACGGCCATAGCCTCGTCCGCGGTACTCGGGCAGCACCGCTGCACTGTCAAGGTATTACTCCCCGGCGCGCGTCTCATCGTCCATTGCCATAGGGTCAAAGTCCAAAAGGTCCCTTATCGGGGCAAACGTGCGAACCTTAACCTCATGATAGCCCTCGCCGGGATAAGAAATGAGCGCTCCCACAGGCTTGCCGTCAAGCATTGCTATCACAGCATTTTTATAAGAGTAAAGCGTGTCATCACGGCGGCACACTTCCAGCACATGGCCCGAGGGCTCCACGCCTCGCTCCATGTATTCCTTACCCACGGCCTCCATCATCACTACCGCCACAAACGGCGCGTCGTGAATAGTTGCCGCACGGAATGTCAACCCTCTCTCTCCCATGCTGGTTTTATTTTCCAGGGATAGTGCGCTGGTAACCGTGCACTAGGCGATACTTGCGCACGTCGCGGAAGAGGTCGGTGGCATAGACGAAGTTGTTCAGGTCGTCATTCTCCTGGCCATAGATTTCGTCCTTCGTGCCGTTCCACCCCAGGTGTCCCTTGTTCACGAAGATGATGTTCTCGCCTATTCCCATCACCGAATTCATGTCGTGGGTATTGATGATAGTGGTGATGCCATACTCGTGGGTGATGTCGTAGAGCAGCTCATCTATCACGATAGATGTCTTTGGGTCAAGTCCCGAGTTGGGCTCGTCACAAAACAGATATTTAGGATTAAGAGCAATGGCGCGTGCAATCGCGGCACGCTTCTGCATGCCACCCGATAGCTCGCTGGGAAACTTGTTTTCGCTGCCAGTGAGATTTACACGGTCGATACAGAACTGCGCGCGCTCGAGCTGTTCCTCTACCGTCATCGTCGAAAACATCTTGAGAGGAAACATCACATTCCCCATCACCGTCTCGCTGTCGAAGAGCGCCGAACCCTGGAACAACATGCCTATTTCCTTGCGCAGCTCTTTAAGTTGCTTGCCGTCCATGACGGTTATGTCACGTCCATCATAGAGAATCTGGCCCTCATCGGGTTTAAATAGACCCACGATGTTCTTAATGAGTACAGTCTTGCCCGAGCCACTCTGACCGATAATCAGATTAGTTTTTCCATCATAAAACTTTGCATCTATGCCAAAGAGCACTTGACGCATCGAATCACCGTCCTTAAACGACTTCTTGAGATTTTTTACCTCGATCATTGCAGCATGAGTTTAGTTAATAACACGTCAAACACGAGAATCATGATGTTGCTCATCACCACGGCATTGGTACTTGCCTTTCCCACTTCTACCGAACCTCCCTTAACGGTGTAGCCAAAGTAAGCCGAGATGGTTGACATCAAGAAGGCAAAGAACAATGACTTCACTAGTGCAAACCAAACATAATACTCAATAAACTGGGTTTGAATACCATAAATATAAGTATCTATATCTACCACACCAGTGAGAGCACACACCAAATAACCACCAAACAGACTGGTAAACATACAGATGACCACCAGCACAGGGAGAATGGTGATGAGACCCGCTATCTTGGGCAACACCAGAAAATTAGCCGAGTTGATACCCATGATGTCAAGAGCATCAATCTGTTCAGTCACACGCATCGTTCCTATCTCGCTGGCAATATTTGAACCTATCTTGCCGCTGAGGATAAGACACAAGATAGATGATGAGAACTCAAGCAAAATAATCTCGCGGGTTGCCATACCCACTGTGTAACGCGGCAGCATGGGATTATTGAGGTTGAGCTTAATGAGGATAGTACACAACGCACCGATGAACACCGACACGATGAGAATCAACGGTATAGAGTCGATACCCAACTTATATATCTCGTTTGTATAACGCTTGA
Organism: Candidatus Sodaliphilus limicaballi; assembly: GCA_018065815.1. Taxonomy (GTDB): domain Bacteria; phylum Bacteroidota; class Bacteroidia; order Bacteroidales; family Muribaculaceae; genus Sodaliphilus; species Sodaliphilus limicaballi. The sequence continues at coordinate 4,090 of JAGHSP010000308.1, forward strand.
AAAACTCGCGCCATTTCTCGGGAACGCCTATCGTGGTCCACAAGAATTTCAGATATTCTCCAAAGCCGTTTAGGCCCTTTGTTAGTATCATGTTTTATTCTGTATTAATTATCTAAACTGCAAAGATACATCTTTTTTATGAAAGACATGGCACAACAATGAGAATTTAAAAATAATTAATATTAACAATGAGAGGCTGTAAGCTAGACCTCAAAGAGGTCGTCACTTTGGTTAACCGCAGGTCCACCGACCTGCGGGCATACATCACCCCTGCACAGCGTCCCCCCCAACGGGGGCGCACTATGACACATCATTTACCCGACGATGCTTCCATCACGTCGTCATAGACGGCTCTGCCATAGACCTTGCGTGTGCTAGGCTTGTATTCAGGACTGGTGATGTCATGCCGGGGATTGTAATAAGGCGATTTCACCCCGCCCAGCGCGAGCAGCATGTGCCCCACCACGTCGGTCATGCTCTTGCGGTCGAGCGATTGCTCAATGTGCCTGACAATGTCGGGGTGTTTCTCCTTATAAGTATCGGAACACCACACCACAAACGGTACCTGATTCTGGTATTTCATCTCCATGGACGTGGGCGAATGTGAAACCTTGCGGCCACTGTAAGCTCGATAGTCATAGACTTCTTCGCCGTGGTCGCTAGTGTAAACCAGGACGGCGTTCTCATTGCGGAAGTGGTCAAATATCTGCTTCATCACAGCGTCATTATAGTGAATTGCGTTATCATACTCGGCAATCACCTTGCGCACGTTGTTTCCCGCATAGGGCTCGTCACGCACGATATCCTCGGCCTTGAACTTGGCGCAACCCTTAGGGCAACGCTGCTTGTAGGCCACGTGCTGCCCTATGAAGTGAAGCACTACAAGATTATGCTTTGCGGTGAGTTTCTCTTTGAAGAAATTATCTACAAGCCCGCCGTCATAGCCAAAACTCTTCTCGTTGCACTTGGTATAAGACAACCTCATCATGTCGTCGTTATACAGGAAATCGTTAACGGTGATGGTGTAGAGGCGCTTTGCCATGAAAGTGCGCTGCATGTCCCACATCCACACGTCGTAGCCGCTGTGCTTGAACACGGTGACGAAACTGGGAAAGTCAAACCAACTCTCGCCATCGCCTATGCTATTGAGGCTGAATGTGTTCTTCTCGGTCGTAGAAGTATAGTTCTCATGCGAAATCACATCGTTGAACACATACAGGTTGCCTGCCTCCTTCTCCTTCATCATGTTGGGAGTTGTGGGCAATGTATAGCCATAAATCGACGCGTGGTGCTTGTTGTAGCTCTCGCCCAGGATGTAGATCACAGTGAGGGGATCCTCATAGGCAACAGCCGAGTGGGTTTTATACACCTCACGAGCCACATCAATGGCACGTTGCTGGTCATAGGCGCTGCATCGCAGAGAGTTGATTCCATGCAGTGTCTGTATATACATGTCCATGGAGTCATGAGGGAACAGACGGCTCCACGCATACTGCTTCTCTGTGTTGCCGCAGAGCAAGAGGAACACTTGGCACACGACGGCATATAGCATTGCCGCACCAGCGATTGAACCCACCACAGTGTCCCACACGCCACTCCTGAACAAGTAGCGTTTCATCAATCGCTTTATGGCCTTGCGTTTCCATTCACACAAGATGATGATGGCTATCGCAGCAAGGTCGATGCCATAGGTCCACAGGCTATCGGTGCTCAACAAATAGGTGTCGAAAAACTCGCCGGTTTCCTTGGGGTTGGTCTCGCACATCACCGTGAGAGTTTGCTGCGAGATGTTCATCTTGAAATTCATCTCCAGGAATAGCGTCACCACCATGAGCATGAAAAAGAAGACATACAAGAGCGCCTTCACCCACTTGCTGCGGCACAGGTAAACGATGCTTGTGGCGATATATGCCACGCCCGCTTCCACTACAACGCCTTGCAGGAAGAACAGGATTTGCAGCAACACATCATCGTTCTCATAGCACAGCCACTCGATGGGCTGCTGTATCATCATTAAAATTGCCAACACGAAAAACACCGGCTCGGCCTTAACAGGACGTGCCAGAGCTTTTAACAACCGCGATACATTATCTATAAATGCCATTACTTGCTAAATTTCGGGCACAAAATTACTCATATCCTCAAAATCTGCCAAATTTCAGTCACAAAATCGCTATTTTACTCACTTCATAAAGCATCGCTTGTCTATCAAGTTATTTGCAATGGCATAGATTGTGAGACCAGCGAGAGAGTGGATCTGGAGTTTGCGTGAGATGTTGCGTCGATGCGTGATGACGGTGTTGACCGAGATGAAAAGTTGTGCAGCGATTTCTTTATTCGACATGCCTTGGACTAGGCACACGATGATTTCCTTCTCACGGTCGGAGATTGACTCGGTTCCCTCCACGCTATTGATCATGCTGGAGATGCGTGCCGAGACGTCGTCGCTCTTCACTTTCTGTTCTAGCAGTCGGATAGCAGGCACGAAAAGCACGTCCTCCACGTTGCTGTGATTGCTCAGCCACTCCTCGTTGCTGTAAATGTCGTAAATGGCAGCCGTGAGCTGGTTGTTGGTCAAGCCGTCCTGGGGCAGATACTTGATAATGATGCTCTTGAGCTCGTGGAACTTGCCTGTGATGTCATTGTGGTGCTTTGAATAAATCTCCACGTTGTAGTTGGGCCGCTGCTCACCCTGCAACAACGCTTTGACATAGGGGAAGAGCGTCTTCTCCTCATATTTCATGTGGAGCTGGATGTCGTGAGCATACTCGTCATAGAGACGCAGTATGAGCACAGCCATGTTGTCGCCATGCGAGAGTGCCTCCTCCAGCTTCTTGCGGATAGAGGGCAGCTGATAGTCAAGGAAAAAACGGTGCGAAGCTTGCAGGTAGCCCACGAGCGTCTTCACCGAGATGCGTTCGTCGGTCTCCTTGGGGGCATAACCGTTGATCAGGAAGTTAACAACCACAAGGAATGTGTAGCAGTCAACACCTTGCTCACTGCACACCTCATCGACTGTCTTGTCGCCAAAACCCAAGCGGATGCCAAAGGAACTCAACCCCTGCAACATGCTGTAATTGTCGCTGATGAGGTCTATCATCTTGTCATCAGCCTCATATAGTTTCATCCTTTTCATATTCTGCTACTTTTTTCATCTGCAAAGTTACATCATTTTTCCCTAACGAGGAAATACCTATATGTAAGTATTAGTTTTTTTTACCACTGCAAACTAATAATTATAATGTAGTATGCGGGTAATTGATTATTATGACAAACTGCGCAAAACACACTAAACGAATCAACATTTATATGTATTGCCGTGTTGATATAATAGGTTTAACTTTGCCCTCAAAAAAACAAAATACACAAAATGATAAGAAAACTTACTTTATGCATCATGCTGATAATTGCAGCAGCAACGGCCCAAGCTCAAAGCGAAAGTCCGGTTATCAGCATCGACACCACTCGTGTGAACAAGTTCGTCAATGCCCTGTCGCGTCTGAGCCTGGGAGGCTATGGCGAGGCTGTGATGACACGCAACTTCTACAGTCAGAGTTTCAACCGCTACAATGCTCCTGAGCGCTACAAAAACGACGGCAGCCATGGTCGTTTTGACCTGCCACATGTTACAATAAGTCTGGGCTTTGACTTCGGCAAAGGCTGGACACTGGGGTCAGAGTTGGAATTTGAGCACGGCGGCACCGAGACTGCCGTGGAGATTGAGGCCGAGGAAGCTGGCGAATATGAAGCCGAGACCGAGAAGGGCGGTGAGGTAGCGCTGGAGCAGTTATGGCTCAACAAGGCGTTCCTGGGCGGCAAGTTGAACATCAAGGCCGGCGAGATTATTGTCCCCGTGGGCTTTGCCAACGCCCACCACGAGCCCCTCAACTTCTTCACTTGCTATCGTCCCGAGGGCGAAGCGACCATCCTGCCCAACACTTGGCACCAGCTGGGTATCTCGGTGTGGGGACGCGTCAATGACTGGAAATATGAGGCACAATTCCTGTCTGGACTCAATTCTGAGAGCTTCACTGGCGAGAAATTTGTACATCAGGGAGCTACCAGCCCCTATGAGTTTAAGGTAGCCAACTGCTATGCCGGAGCTGCAAGAGTCGACAACTATTCGGTTCCAGGACTGCGGATAGGACTCAGCGGTTACTATGGTTATACCTTCCGCAACTCCATCAAGGACCCAGGAGCCTCTTACGACGATGTGAAAGGCGCACTGGCAATCGTGGCGGGCGACTTTGAACTGAAACGCTGGAACTGGATTGTGCGCGGCAGCATCGACTATGCACACCTCGGCGACGCCGACCGCATCTCAGAGTACAACAAGGCTAATTCAACCCACCACAAGTACCAGGACGGCAACCCATTCCACAATACCAACATTGGCAGCAGTGCACTGTCTTACAGCATTGAAGCAGGATATGACCTGTTTTCACAGGTTAGAAAACTGAAAGACAAGCAGAGGTTCTACCTGTTTGGCCGTTACGAGCACTATAACACAATGGCAACTGGCACCTACAAGAGCCAGTATCGCCACTGTGCACCCTATCGTGCCGTTGTGGGCTTCAACTATCACCCCATCAAGCAGATTGTTGTGAAGGGCGAGTATTCTTACCGCTACTTCAAGAGTCCCAATAACAATGGCCTCAACCCTGATAGTCCATTGTATGTTCAACCATTTAACAACGAGCCAAGCATCAGCTTGAGCATTGCCTATCAGGCATGGTTCTTATAATTCACAAAACCCCACACATTAATTAACACATTAATATAATTATTATGAGAAAGTTCAAAATCTATTCAATCGCCCTCATGATGGGCGCAACAGCATGCGGCTTAGCCTCATGTTCAAGCAATGATGACCCTGGTAAAGAAATTATTACAGGCGAACAGAAGGCACTTGACGCAGCATGCGCACAGTGGCGCGTGGCTCGTGCCCACTGGGAGCATTCAGAGGCATTCCTCTTTGGCGCTGCCGACGAGTATTCAATCGACCCTCACACCGATACATGGCCTGTAGAGCAGGCAGCACTGGCAGGAGTGCTTCGTGATGCTTCTATCATGGGCGACATCGACAACAAGGTCAAGCAGCTCAACTCGGGCCTGCTGGGTTATCATGGTATAGAATATGTGCTGTTCCGCAGTGGCCAGCCCCGCGACATCAGCCAAATCACAGACCTTGAATATAAATATGTGTGCGCCGTTGCCAACGACCTATACCAGGCTACATGCGTGCTGCAGACAACATGGGAAGGAGCTAAGAGCGGCACACGATATGATATAGCCATGAACTACCTGCGCTCGCACAATGCGCTGGATAACGAGGGTAATGTGACTGACGAGGGCTTGAGTTACAAGAACTTTGGTTCTGTATTCAAGAACACACCCTCTGAAGACTATAAAAGCGACCTTGACGCGACCATACAGATTATAGAAGGAGCCCGCAACATCATCAACGAGGTGGGTGGCTCTAAAATAGGCATGCCGTGGTCTGACGAGGACCCTTCTTACATCGAGTCACCGTTTGCCTATAACAGCATCGTGGATTTCTATGACAACATCGCAGGGTGCAAGAATGCCCTCTATGGCGGTGTTGATGCCAAAGTGCCTGACAGCAAATCGCTCATCTACTTCTGCCTCAACGCCGGCAACTCCACGCTAAAATCTCAGGCACAAACCGTGCAGACCAAGCTGGATGCAGCATTGCAAAAAATAGACAACATGAAGAAACCGTTTGTCAACAACTACAAGGATGACTCGGCCAAGGCCGCTATCGATGCCCTTGACGAGCTGGATGGAGCACTCGGTGCAATGGAAAACACCCTGAAGACCTATGCCGGCAATGCAACCGTAGAGAACCAATGCAAGGTAATAAATGCCAACTATGTTGACAATGTGGTTGTCAAGACTTACACCGCACTATGCAACAACGCCGAACAACTTTACAACGCAATAAAAGCTATCAAGAAATGATAAAGAAAACATTATACATGGGCACCATGGCGATTGCAATGATGGCAATCTCATCGTGTGCCGACGACTCAACAAAGGGACTATCGTGGGAGATAGGTGACGGTTCTGAGATAGAATATCCCGAGGACTACTATGCCGGTGGCAAGCTGGGTACTACCACCAATAACTCTTCGACTGCCTACAAGCAACCCACACTGGCTGTTGAGAATGCGGGTATGGTGGCAGCCTTCAACGAGGGAGAGTATCTCTTTGAGAAAAACTTCAACACCAATACCGAAGGTGCATTCCACGGTTTAGGCCCGGTGTATGTGCGCCCCGGCTGCCTCTATTGCCACCCCGGCTATGGTCACGGTGCACGCCAGAACACCTATGCAGCCAACCTGCAACGCAACGGCTACCTGCTAGTCATCTACGACAAACTCACCGACGCCTACATACGCTCGGTTGCTGGCATGCCACAAACTGGTGCAGTAAAACCCTTCAAGGCGCCCATCGACGAGACTCAAATCAACATTGCATGGAACAACTATACCGACGAGTGGGGAAACAAGTTTGACGACGGTGAGACCTACAACCTTACCTATCCCGATGTTACCATTCCTGCCAGTGCCTACTATGCGCCCGTGTATGTGCAACGCGATGGTAAGGATGTGGAGATTGCAGCAGCCGACTATGACAATAACATCGAGGTGCGTCTGGAGTCAACCATCGGCATCTATGGTACAGGTCTGCTCGACGCGATTACTGACGAGGACATCACAGCCCAGTGGAAGGCCGAGTCGCCATTTGTAACGCTCAATCCTGCCATGTGGGACCAGGCGACAAACACATGGAAGAGCTATTACAGCAACTCAAAGCAAGGCGACGGCACCAAGTATGTGCGCCGCTACACCTACGCATTGAGTCGCGGTCCGCTACTCGATGCCGCAGGTGCCAACGCTATATGGAACATTACCAATGTGACCCGCTCTGACCGCCGTTACCACTACCTTGACCTCGCAGGCAAGTACTATGCCGAGAAGTCATCAAAGGATCCCGAGGTACAGGCAGGCTTCACCGAGTACATCAACATGGTAGACCCCGCCAAGGCTCATCCCGAGTGGCACACTGGCAACCTTGAGAGCGACATCAAGACATACCTCACAAGCCAGACGCTCGATGCCGAGATGACCGACTCGCAATACAAGAACCTGATGATATGGCATCGTGGTCTCGCAGTTCCTGCTGCCCGCAACACCACAACCGACGACTTCAAGGCCGGCAAGGAACTATTCTCACAGATAGGCTGTGCCGCATGCCATCGTCCCAGCTGGACAACCGGCAGCGACGAGATACACGATCCCAACCTGATGTTTGGCAACGTTGACATGCCCCGCTATCCTTACCAGAAGATTTGGCCTTACACCGACATGGTGCAGCACCGCTTGTTCATGAAGAACGACATACGCACTGGCTGGTGCCGCACTACCCCGCTGTGGGGCCGAGGTCTGGCAAGCAAATGCGGCTCGGGAACCGAGCGCATGCACGACTGCCGTGCCCGCAATGTGATTGAGGCCATTATGTGGCACGGTTGCACTGCCGAGGGTGGCAAGAGCGATGCCTATGAGACTGTTGTGAAATTCCGAAAGTTAACCAAGAAACAGCGTGACCAAATCGTATATTTCATCGAATCTATCTAAAACCCTGATACTATCCCTGTACACACTGCTCATAGTGTGTATGGGGGTAGCTACCATAATCGAGAAGATTCAGGGTCAAAACTATGTACACGACACGATTTACGGGTCGTGGTGGTTCATTGCGCTATGGGCATTGCTCGCTATCATGGCCCTGGCTTTTATTGTACAAAAAAGAGTACACAAGAGATGTGCAGTGTTCTTGCTGCATGTCTCGTTTGTCGTGATGCTGGCAGGAGCACTCACCACGCATCTCACAGCCCAGAGCGGCACGCTACACTTGAGAACGGGCAAGAGCGTGAACACATTTAAGGGTAAAGACTGCACAATGCAAGAGTTGCCATTTGACATAACGCTTACTCGCTTTGAAATAGTTACCTACCCAGGCTCGGATGCAGTGATGGACTACCGTTGCCACATCACCGTCACACACGACGATGCCACTGATAGCATAAGTGTGTCTATGAACAACATAGGCCGTGCGGCTGGCTACCGTTTCTACCAGTCGGCTTACGACTCCGACCTACAAGGAACCCAGCTGCTGGTAGCCCACGACCCCTACGGCATCGCAATCACCTACACAGGCTATGTCTTGCTACTGATAGGCCTGCTGTGGACCATGTTTTCTCGGCACACACGCATCAGGCAACTGTATCGCACGGCTACCAAGCCGCTGGTAATAGCAGCGCTATGCATCACTACTGCAGTTAATGCCTATGGAGCCGACATTACACCTGTCTCGAGCGAGATAGCTCACGAGTTTGGCAAGGTTGTGGTCCTTTACAACGGCCGCCTGTGCCCCATCAATACCGCAGCTACCGAGTTTGTCACCAAGTTGAGTGGCAAGCCGCAGTGGAACGGTTATTCGGCCGATGAGATATTCACGAGCTGGATGATTTATTACACCGAGTGGGAACAACAACCGCTCATCCGCGTCAAGAATGCCCAGGTGCAGCACATCCTGGGCATCGACGACCAGTGGGCATCGGTTAGAGACTTTTACAACGCCGATAATTCATACAAACTCAACGGCAAGGCCAACGACCCTGCGCTTGACGATGCCACGCGCAAAGCAATGCGCGAGGCCGACGAGAAGATACAGGTAGTTACAATGTTCTACAACAGCGAGATGCTGCACATGTTTCCACTGGCCGACCCGTCAAACAAGGCCAAACTCACATGGCACACACCCGGCAGTACAGAGTTGCCATTGGGCACACCTGTGGCTGAATTCCAGTTTATCAACCACGCTATGGACAAGCTTGTGGAAAACATGCTGGTCAACAACGAGGAAGGGGCCAAGCTGATTATTGCGAAAATAAAACTCTTCCAGAAGGAGAAGGCCGGCGATGTGCTGCCGTCACCCACCATGGTGCGCCTTGAGGTAGCGTACAACTCATTGCTCTCGGCACGCTGGGTGGTATTCTTGTGCCTCACACTGAGTTTGTTGTTCTGTTTTACACTTTTTGCCAACAAACAGGGCCGTGTCATAAACGCCATGCAACAGGCATATATCTTTGCCCAAGCCATTTTTCTCACCACCATGTTTGTGATGCGCTGGGCCATAAGCGGGCACATACCCATGAGCAACGGATATGAGACAATGCTCTTCATGTCATGGATCACGCTCATTATCACCATCGCAGTGATGCACCGAGTACCAGTGATGACAACCTTTGGCCCACTGGTGTCGTCACTGTGCATGCTTGTATCGATGCTGGCAGTGGGCAGCCCTCAAATCACCCTCCTCATGCCTGTGTTACAGTCGCCATTACTCTCCATACACGTGGCACTGGTCATGATAGCCTACGCCCTACTCGCCCTCATCACACTCATTTCCGTTCAAGGCCTGATACAAGCATCTCTCCTCCGATCACCCGGAGAGATTGAGAGGAGCACCGCCCTGTCGCAACTCTTGCTTTATCCTGCCGTGACACTGCTTGCAATGGGAATCTTTGTGGGTGCCGTATGGGCCAATGTGTCATGGGGCACTTACTGGTCATGGGACCCTAAGGAGACATGGGCGCTGATAACGCTGATGATTTATGCAGTCCCGTTGCACAAGTCGTTCATGCCATCGTCACCTGTGAAGTTCCATATTTTTGTACTCGCTTCGTTCCTCGCGGTGTTGATGACCTACTTTGGCGTCAATTATTTCCTATCGGGAATGCATTCATACGCATAATACCCACAACATCTCCCCCTTTGTCTGGTAGCTTTTTACTTGCAAAGGGGGAGGCTTTGTCTCAAAATACAGCCCATAGGCAACAAAATACCTATAATTAGGTATCAATCCTTTGGTAAAATTGCTGTAACTTTGTAAGTTGAAAAGAAGACACTATAATGAGACATCTAGATAATGAACAAATAGGCGCTGTGGTGCGCGTGGTCAAGGTGCACGGCTCGGGAGCATTTCGCCAGCGACTGCTGGAGATGGGCTTCGTGAAAGGAGCCGAGGTGACCGTGCTCAAAAACGCCCCCCTGCGCGACCCTGTGGAGTACATGATTCTGGGCTCGCACATCTCGCTCCGCCACAGCGAGGCTGCACAAGTCGAGGTGTGTGACCTGGCCGAGGAAATCGCTGATAACCCTTACAATGGCACCACCGACACGCTTGTCGATGAAATGGATCCGCTGGCCGACAACGTGCTGCGGGTGGCCCTCGTGGGCAACCCCAACTGCGGCAAGACATCGCTGTTCAACTATGTCACCGGAGCAAAGGAGAAGGTGGGGAACTATGGCGGCGTGACAGTAGATAGCAAGACCGGCAGCTTCAACATCGACGGCCGTAACGTCGAACTCGTGGACTTGCCAGGCACTTACTCGCTCACCGAGTATTCGCCCGAGGAAATGTATGTGCGCACCTTCATGCGCGACAACCACCCCGATGCCATTCTCAACATCGTCGATGCCGGCAACCTGGAGCGCAACCTCTACCTCACCACGCAGATTATGGACATGAACGTGCCCATAGTGATTGCACTCAACATGTGGGACGAGTTTGAGCGCAGCGGCGACACGCTCGACATCGATGCCCTGAGCCGCCTGCTCGGAGCCACCGTCATCCCCATCACTGCCCGCAACGGCAAGGGTGTGGACAAGGTGCTTGGGGCAGTGATGCATGCCATCGACAACAGCGAGCACAAGACAGTGCACAAGAACGTCAACTATGGCGACTCCATCGAGAAAGCACTCCTTTCTCTCGAAGCAATGGCACCCGGTCTCAACCGCTACACCTTGCTCAAAGTCCTTGAAAACGACTCGCACGCACAGCAAGAACTGCACCTGGGACGCACCGAGGAGCAGGCACATGCCGCTATCGACCGAGCCACACAACTGCGTGCCGACATCGAGCGCGAATATAACGACGACATCGTGAGCGTGGTGAGCGACCTCAAATATGGTTTTGTGCGCGGAGCGCTGGCCGAGGTGCTCACACCCAATCCCCAGAGCGACAAGTCCAAGCTGGGCTATGCACTCGACGTGGTGCTCACCAACCGATGGCTGGGCCTACCAGTGCTGTTCCTGCTCATGTGGTTCGTGTTCCAGACCACCTTCACCGTGGGCGCCTATCCGCAAGAGTGGATTGACCAGGGCGTGGCATGGTTTGGCAACTGGATAGCAACGCTCATGCCCGAGGGCACCCTGCGTGACCTCGTGGTCGACGGCATAATAGCCGGTGTGGGCGGTGTGCTGGTGTTCTTGCCCAACATCCTCATCCTGTTCTTCTTCATCTCGTTGCTCGAGGACAGCGGTTACATGGCACGCGCTGCGTTTATCGTGGACCGCATCATGCACCGCATAGGGCTGCACGGCAAGTCGTTTATCCCCTACCTCATAGGCTTCGGGTGCGGTGTGCCAGCCATCATGGCCACACGCACGCTCGAGAACCGCCGCGACCGCATCATCACCATCCTCACCGTGCCCTTCATGTCGTGCTCGGCACGTCTGCCGGTGTATCTGCTGCTGGTGAGCGCATTCTTCACCGCTAACCAGGGCATGGTGCTCATGAGCCTCTACCTCGTGGGTATAGCCATGGCTGCCATCAGTGCCATCCTGCTCAGCAAGACAGTGTTGAAGCACGACCACACGCAGTTCGTGATGGAACTGCCGCCCTACCGCATGCCCACCGCACGCAACGCCACCCTGCACATGTGGAGCAAGGGGTCGCAATACCTGCGCAAGATGGGTACTGTCATCCTTGCCGCGTCCATCATCGTGTGGGCGTTGGGCTACTTCCCCCGTCACGAGGGAATGACCCAGCAGGAGCAGGTGGAGAACTCGTTCATGGGACGCATGGGCAAAGCCATCGAACCCGTTGTAGAACCCCTTGGATTTAACTGGCAGATGGGCGTGAGCATGCTCACAGGTGCCGCTGCCAAGGAAATCGTGGTCTCTACCATGGGAGTACTCTACACCGGCGAGCATGCCGATGAAGACTCATCGACACTCAAAGCCAAACTGCAAACGGCAACCGACGAGCAGGGCAACAAGCAGTTCACCCCCATTGTGGCTTACTCGTTCATGCTCTTCGTGTTGCTCTACTTCCCCTGCATCGCTGCCCTAGCGGCAATCAGGCGAGAGGCGGGAACCAAGTGGATGATCTTTGAAATCATCTACACCACCGGCATGGCTTGGCTTGTTTCGTTCATTTTCTATCAATCAGCAACTTTCATCCAGTCATTATGATACAAACCATCATCGCCCTCTTCATCGTGGCAATAGCCCTAGTGTGGGTACTCATGCGCCTGTTCAAGAAGCCCAAAACCAACGGAGGCCCATGCAGCTGCGGCTGCAGCAACTGCGACAAGCACCACTGCCCCACCCACCCCAAGCACTGAAATAATAGCCACCCCCGGTAGCACCATCAAAGGGACGGTTCGACCATCAAAGGGACGGTTCTTTTGATGGCGACCATCAGACCAGACCATCAAAGGGACGGTTCTTTTGATGGTGGGTAATCTTAGGGATTTGAGCTCGAAAATGTAAGTTTATGATATACTGGGGTGATAATTCCCGATTTTTATCTATATTTGCAGTTGTTAAGCGAAATCATTAGTAGCTGCGCAACCAGGATGTTATTATAAAGCACGCGTCCTGGCTATAGATGATTTATAAACTCTCAAATAATTGTTTGCATGGATAAGATACATTGGATAGAGAAACTGAAGGATTTGGAAAGCGGTTTTGTCTGGGACGGGGATAAAGCCACACGCGTCATGACAGAAGAGGAAATGTGTATTGCCGAGGCTTATATTGACAAAGAAACGCATGGCACATTCTGTTATCAACCAAACAGAGGTTATCCAGGAAGAATACTGCAATGTAAAATGGTTTCGTGGAAGGAGTTATATCAGATATTGATTGAACTACCCTTCTGGAGATGCAGTCGGATACTTATTCCGTGGGACCCAACTCTTTTAGAAAAATTCCGTATCAAATCAGAGAGAATAGACTCATTCATAAGCACAGGAGTAATCCCTGTAACACCTTACATCAGGGATGATAACTTTATATCAGTTTATATATATGTGAATTCTCGTTTTGAAGCTTATGATGAAGGTGGCTATGGTGGAGGTGAAGATGAAGAATATGCATTTGCAGTGATTGACAATGAAGGACGCTTGGCATATCCCTTTACTCGATGTTTAGATATAGCACTCACCTCTATGTTGAAAATGGATTCCACAAAATTCATTCCTGAAAGTAAACGCAAAAAGTTATTTTGAGTCACTTAACTATAAGCATTTTAATCAGATTGCTTTTGTTACTCTTTGGGTACTTTGGTATCAGTACAACAATCTGCAATCTGTATTAGTCTCAATGTATTACTTTATGGCGCATCGCTTGAAATTTCCAGAGGCAAAAAAATAATTCTTCGTCAACATCTTCATGTTGCACAAAAATGTTAGCAATAATATTTTTAATGAAGATGTTTTTTGGGGTTTTTGGGCCGTGTAAGAGAAGAACAGCCCGGCAGGGTGATTGTCTTTTTCTCTTCATTTTAGACACAAAACACAAATCCAATACTCTGCGGGAAAGTCGGGGCTTACTTCGCACTTGCAGTCGCAGTTGTCATTGGTAACAGAAACCCGAAAAACCGCGAGAAAAATTATTTTATTCCAGTTTCCCCTTGTTTCGTGTTTTATATATCAGGAAAAATCATTACCTTTGTAAATTGAAAAAACAAATACTATCAAAGACTATGATTATAATAGGTATCGCCGGTGGAACCGGTTCAGGAAAAACAACTGTAGTGCGCAAGATCATGGAACGCCTCCCCAAGGGCGAAGTAGGCATCATCTCTCAGGATAACTACTACAAGGACTCGAGTCATGTCCCCGTTGAGGAACGCCAGAAGATTAACTTCGACGAGCCCGCAGCATTTGACTGGGACCTCCTGCTCAATCATCTTGAGGAACTCAAGAAAGGCAACGCCATCGAGATGCCCACCTATAGCTACCTCACCTGCTCACGCAATGAGGAAACAATCCACCTCGAGCCACACGACGTTGTCGTTATCGAAGGCATCCTGGTGCTCAGCGACCCTCGCCTGCGCAATATCATGGACATCAAGGTATATGTTGATGCCGACGGCGACGACCGACTCATACGCGTCATCTCGCGCGACTGCATCGAGCGCGGACGCACTGCCGAGGCCGTTATCGAGCGTTACCAACGCGTGCTCAAACCCATGCACCTGCTGCACATCGAGCCCGCTAAACGACATGCCAACATCATCGTGCCCGAGGGCGGACACAACGAGGTGGCAATCAATCTTATCACCGACTACATCAAGGGCAAGCTGCCCCAGAAATAATGAACATCAAGTTTCCCTGGAACAAGAACAAAGGCACATCGGCCGAGGGTAATATCAACGCCCAAAAAGCCGACACCAAGGAAGTGGCGGCTATGCTCGCTCGCAGCGGCGACGAGGGTTCTCTTGTGCTCAGCACCGAAAACCTTGTGAAGAAATACAGCCAGCGCGTTGTGGCCAACAACGTGTCTATCGATGTGCACCAGGGCGAGATCGTGGGACTGCTGGGACCCAATGGCGCCGGCAAGACCACCACCTTCTACATGACCACTGGTCTCGTCACCCCCAACTCGGGACGCGTGTTCCTCAACGACGTGGACATCACTAGCCTGCCAGTGTATAAGCGTGCCCAGCTGGGCATAGGCTATCTGCCGCAGGAGGCATCGGTGTTCCGCACGCTCAGCGTCGAGGACAACATCAAGCTCGTGCTTGAGATGACCGACACCACACCCGAGTATCAGCGTGACAAACTCGAGGAGCTGATCTCGGAATTGCGACTGCAGAAGGTGCGCAAGAACCTGGGTAACCGTCTCTCGGGCGGCGAGCGACGCCGCACCGAGATAGCCCGATGCCTAGCCATCAACCCGCGATTCATCATGCTCGACGAGCCCTTTGCCGGCGTCGATCCCATCGCAGTTGAGGACATCCAGAGCATCGTCTATAGCCTCAAGTCGAAAAACATAGGCATCCTCATCACCGACCACAACGCACCCGAGACGCTCTCAATCACCGACCGTGCCTACTTGCTCTTCGAAGGCAAAATCCTGTTCCAGGGCGTGCCCGAGGAACTTGCTGTCAACCCCGTCGTGCTCGACAAGTACCTGGGACACAACTTCGTGTTCCGCCGCAAGAACTTCGACCTGGGCTGACACTAACATCAAGCAACTCACTCCTATGCGTTTACTGATAGGAACCTACACAGATATCGCCCTCGCTCCCAGCACGAGCAAGGGCGTATATTTATATGACCTGGATTCCACCACCCTGCAAGCCACTTGCTTGGACTGTGTCCAGGTTAAAAACCCGTCGTGGGTAGCCGCGAGCCATGGCAATGCCTTCACGTTGAGCGAGTGCGGCGACCAGTCGTGGCTCCACTCAATCGCGATAGACGGCAACACGTTGCGGCTGACATCCAGCAAGAAAAGCCCTGGAGACGACCCGTGCCACTGCGTAGCACTTAACGGCATGTTATACAGCGCCAACTACAGCAGCGGATCCATCACTGCTGTTAAGGTGAATGATGACGGCACGCTGGGCGAGACAATCCAGAACCTGCATTTCCATGAACACAGCACCACGCCACGCCAACTCACAGCCCACCTCCACAACATGGCGGTTTCCCCATGCGGCGACCTAATGGCGGCAAGCAACCTGGGCGGCGACTGCATCTACCTGATGAGGATAAACGGCGATGGGACAATCGCCACTCTCCACACCCTGCACACCACCGCCGGCAGCGGTCCGCGCCATCTGACCTGGAACAACGACGGCACACGCCTGTATCTCATCACCGAACTGACCAACGAAGTCATGGCGTTTGCCCTGGACGGTAACCGTCTCGTCCACATGCAGACACTCACCGCCGAAGCCGAGAAAGGACACGGAGCGGCTCACATACACATCCATCCGTCAGGGAAATGGTTATATGCCAGCGTTAGGGTCGTGAACAACGGCATAGCGATGTTCGGTATCAATGGCGACGGGACATTGGAGCGCAAGGCGTTCTACCCCACCGGCACGCATCCGCGCCACTTTGCCATCACCCCGTGCGGAAGCCTGCTGCTAAATGCATGCCGCGACAAAAACGCAATCGAGCTATACCGCATCAACAGCGACGGGACACTGGCATATCTGGCAGGGCACGACATAGGCTTGGGTATGCCCGTGTGCATCACCCTGCTGTGACCTGGGGGAAGATTCACAAGGAAATCTGCTTAATCTCGTTATGTGGGAGAGCAGGAAATGAGGAAATGAGGAAATGCTGCGACAACCCATCTTTTTTGTAACCCCATGGTTGCGAATATGGGAAAAAAAATGTATCTTTGAAGTCCAAACCGAAACAGGATTATGAAATTCAGCGATATACTAGGCAATGAGCAGGCAGTCCACAGGGTGCGTCAACTCATCGACAACGACCGTCTCCCGCACGCCTTGCTGCTCCACGGCGATGCCGGCACTCCCAAGCTGGCGCTGGCACGAGCCATGGCGCAATACCTGCACTGCACTAACCGCACCGGCGGCGAGCCGTGCGGCACCTGCCCATCGTGCAGGCAGCACCAGTCACACAACCACACCGACACGTTTTTCTCCTTCCCCTACCTCAAGAAGGACGAGAGCAGCGTGTGCGACGACTTCATGCCCGAGTGGAAAGAATTTCTCGACACCAATCCACTTGTGGAGGATTACCACAACTGGTTGAGTCTGCTCAAGAACGAGAACTCGCAGCCCGCCATCATGGTCAAGGAGAGCGACAGCATCATGCGCAAGATGAGCATGAGCGCTTTCACGTCGCGCTACAAGGTCCTCATCATGTGGCTGCCCGAGAAGATGCGAGAAGACTGTGCCAACAAGCTGCTCAAACTCATCGAGGAACCCTTTGACGACTGCAAGTTCATCCTCGTGAGCGACAACATGAAGGCTATCCTTCCCACCATCTTGTCGCGCACGCAACGCATCGAGCTGCTGCGTGTGCCCATGACCGCCATCGCCGCTCACCTCACCGCCACCTACGGCATAGACCAGCAGCAGGCCATGGCCATCGCTGCCAGCGCCGACGGCGACGTGGCTCAAGCTGTGCGCATGCTGCACACCGACAACGAGACACGTGAGTTTCACGAGCGCTTCATGGAACTCATGCGACTAGCCTATATGCGTGACCTCGTGAAACTTAAAGCTTGGAGCGAGGCCATCACCGACATGAAACGTGAGAAATCACGACGTTTCCTCGCCTACGCTTCCAGGCAGGTGAGGGAAAACTTCGTTTACAACCTGCGCACCCCTGGGCTCAACTACATGACTCGCGAGGAAGAACAGTTCAGCACACGGTTCTCGCCCTATATCAACGAGTATAACGTGGAACGGCTCTTTGCCGAGTTTAACCGTGCCGAGGCCGAAATCATGGGCAACGGAAACGCACGCATCATTCTTTTCGACCTTGCTGTGCGCACCACAATACTAATCAAGAGATGAGTGGTTATTGGTTACTGGTTATCGGTTATTGAATTCTCTAATCTCTAATCTCTCATCTCTAATCTCTAATCTCTAAACTAAAATGAGCACACCATTTCTCTCACAAGTAGCACAGTTCTACATCAACAACAGCGACCTTGCCGACACTGCGTTTGTATTTCCCAATCGACGCAGCGCCTTGCAATTCAGGCACATACTCAAAAAAACTCTCAAGAGATACACTTTCTTGCCCGAAATCATGTCAATGAACGACTTTGTGGATCACGCCACCCGACACACCGACTGCATCATCGCGTCGCCGGTCGAGATCCTTTTCATCGCATTTAAGGCCTACAAGGAATGTATGGGCGACAACGCTGGCGAGTTCGACAAGTTTGCCTACTGGGGGCAACTGCTGGTCAACGACTTCAACGACATCGACATGAACCTCGTTGATGCTAATGACCTGTACCGAAACCTCAAACAGGAGAGAGAGATCGTAACCAGCTACATCGAAGATGACAACCTCAAAAACGCCATCAACTCTATACTCAACATCAGCGTGAACGACAAGGACGACGACAAGTTCTGGAAACCACGCGATACCGACTATAACAACGACAGCGTGCAGGGCAAATTCATCACCCTGTGGAACCAGCTTGCCAACATCTACAACAAGTTTGGCGAAATACTGGACCATCACAAACTCACCACCCAGGGCAAGCTCTATCGCGAGGCGCTACGGTGGATTGAAAACACGCCTGCCGCAGGACTGGGATTCTCCCGCATCGTCATGGTGGGACACGACGCATTGACAACGAGCGAGATGCGCATGTTCAAGGCTCTGCAGAAGAAAGGCGTGGCACACTTCTGGTGGGACAATGCCGCACAGGCTTTCAACTGCGACACCAATCCCGCTTCCAAACTCATCAAGGCCATGGCCGAGGCCTTTCCCGCACCGCAGAAACTCGAGGAAATCGACCACACGCCGCACATCGAGGTGCATGCAGTGCCATCAGTCATCGGCATGGCCAAGTGCGCCTTTGACGGCATAACCGCTGTCTCACCGCACACTGCCATCGTGCTCCCCGACGAGTCGATGCTTGAGCCTCTCATCAATTCCACGCCCCACTTTGTCAAGGGCGCCGAGGACCTCAACATCACCATGGGTTACCCCATGAAGCGTTCCAGCATCACTTCGCTCATGCATCTCGTGGCTCTGGCCCACAAGCGGGCGTCACGCAAGTGCAAAGGCGAGTCCACCGAGTATTTCTTCTTCCGCGAAGACGTGCGCGACATCCTCTCGCACCCCATCCTCAAAATGGCATTCACTCGCGAAGTAATGGAACTCAACAAGAAGATTCTTGAGAATCACGAGTTCAACATCCCCGAGAGTCTGTTCACTGGGTCGCTCCTCAAGCCATTGTTCAACACATTCAGCGTAGAGATGATTACAACCGCCCAGGTCAAGAAATTCCTGCACGGCCTCGAAGAATTTTGCATCGATCTCAACACCCGCGTCGCCCACACAGAGAGCAAACTCGCCAAACTCACCGCGCCGGACAGCAACGATGAAACCGGCAACGACGAAACCGGCAACGACGACGAGAAATCCATCGACAAGACCATGCCCATGACCCTGCAACGGGCCTTCATCATGAAGTACACCGACGTGCTCAAGCAACTGCAGGACGCCGTGGATAGCATCGGGCTGCCAGTACACGACATCACAGTGTTCCACCTTATCGACCGCATGACCCTGGGCACCACATTGCCCTTCGGCGGCACTTCCGACGTGGGCATCCAGGTAATGGGTATGCTCGAAACTCGATGCCTTGACTTCGACACCATCAACATCCTCTCGGCCAACGAGGGTGTCCTCCCCCAGCGCAAAGCCGTCAGGTCATTCATCCCCGACCGATACAGGGTGGAGATGCACATGCCGTCAATGGCAATCATCGACGCTGTGGACAGCTACAGGTTCTATCGACTCATAGGACGCGCCAATCGCATCTCGCTGTTCTATGACACCAGCAACAACTCCGGAAACGAGCCTTCACGATACATCGAGCAGCTACACAAGGTTTATCACCTCGACATCACTAGGTTTAAGCGCACCGCCACCGTGGTCAACATACCCGAACTCAACATCTCGTTGCAAAACAAGGACCTCAAGCAGCGCTTCAAGGACAAATACACCGCAGGAGACCCCACTGATGAGTCGCAGAACACTCCATGCCTCTCGGCATCATCCATCAAGGAATACATCAAGTGTCCACTGATGTTCTACTTCCACCACCTCATGAGACTCAGCGCCGACAACGACATGACCGAGTTCATGGATTCTGGAACATTCGGAACCATCGTGCACGACTCTCTCGAGGACCTCTTCACGTCTAACGCTAAACACGACGTGAACAGCATCAATGACTACATCAATAACCACCTCGACAAAACGCTCGAGCGCAACATCAACAAGGTGTTCTTCCACAAGGAGGGAGATAGCCTCAACGACGAAATCACCGGCCAGGCGCTCATTCTCTTCGAGACCATCAAGCGCTTTGTAGTCAACGCACTGCAACACGACATCGAGTGCATCAAGGAGCATGGACCCATCACAACCGTCGAGTGTGAAAAAGAGCACAAGCTCAAACTCAAAGTTGGCGGCACAGCCTTCAATTTCACCTTCAAGGCCGACCGCATCGACCGCCTGGGCACTACGCTGCGCATCATCGACTACAAGACCGGCGGAGACTCCACCGACGGAAAACTTGAAAAAATGTTCGACATAGGCAGCAAAAAGATACACCCGCTCGCACTCATGCAGCTCCTGCTCTATGCCATCGCTTATAGCCAGCTCGATGATAACGAACTGAAAAAGGGAAAAATAGACAAGGTGCAGCTGCTCATCTACAAACTCAGCAAGATGGAAGAAACCGGAGGCACAGTCGATGGTACCGAACTAATCTTCGAAGTCACACCCGAGCACAAGCTCAAAGGCGACCTCATCGACCACTTCACGCGAGAACTTGAAAATTGCATCAAGCACATGTTCAGTCCCGATGAAGCATTCACGCAGACCCATCTCGACGACACCACATGCAACTACTGCCACTTCACCGACTTCTGCCGGCGATAATGCAATAGAAACAATAGAAATATGGAATATCAATAAACAACTAGGTGCAAACTCTTTGATATTTCAATAATTATTCGTAACTTTGCACCGCTTTTTAAAAATTCCAGTGTGATGGGAAATTAAGGAGCTATTTAACAACTTAATTTTGAGTAACACAACTTATTAAAAATGAAAACATTCCAATTAACTGCTGAGCCCAGAACTGACCTCGGCAAGAAGGCTGCTAAGGCCATTCGCAAAGAGAACAAGATTCCTGTAGTACTTAACGGTGGCGCTGTTGTTGAACTCGACGAGAACGGCAACTACGCTGGCACTCTCAACGCAGGCGAGAAGGTCGTTAAGATTGAGAACGGTCGTGGTATCATCGCTACCGACCTCGTTGTCACTTTCGACGCTATCCGCAAGCTCATCTACACCCCCGACATCCACGTGATCGACCTCACTGTCAATGGCGTAGAGAAGAAGGCCGTTGTTAAGGACGTACAGTTCCACCCCGTTAACGACAGCATCCTCCACATCGACCTCCTCCAGGTTTACGAGGACAAGCCCGTTGTTGTTGAGGTTCCTGTTCATCTCGAGGGTCATGCTGTCGGTGTTAAGGCTGGTGGTAAGCTCTTCCTCGGCATGAAGAAGGTTAAGGTTAAAGGTCTCTACAAGAACATTCCCGAGACTCTTCTCATCAACGTTAGCGACGTTAACATTGGCCAGGCTATCAAGGTTGGTCAGCTCCACTACGATGAGTTCGAACTGGCTAGCGCTAAGGAGCTCGTGATCTGTGGCGTACGCGCTACTCGCGCATCGGCTGCAGCTGCTGCTACCGAAGAAGAGGCTGAGTAATCTTCAACACAATGAAGTACTTAATTGTTGGACTGGGTAACATCGGTGCAGAGTACCATGGTACCCGACACAACATAGGCTTTACAATATTGGATGCCCTTGCTGCGGCATCCAATGTTGTTTTTACCACCGAGCGATATGGCGCGGTGGCTCGCCTGCGTGTCAAGAATGCACAGCTCATCCTGCTCAAGCCGTCAACCTACATGAACCTCAGCGGCGAGGCCGTCAGGTACTGGAAAATCAAGGAGAACATCGAGCTAGAGAACATACTTGTCATCGTCGATGACATCGCATTGCCATTTGGCACCATACGCTTGCGTGGCAAGGGAAGCGACGGTGGCCACAACGGCATCAAGAACATCACCAACCTCTTGCAGACACCCAACTATGCCCGTCTGCGCTTCGGCGTGGGCAACGACTTCCCGCCGGGAGCACAGGTTGACTACGTCCTGGGGCATCCCAAGCCCGAAGAACTTGCCATCCTGCCCGAGTGTGCACGTGTGGCAGGCGAAGCCATCAAGGCATTCTGCCTTTCAGGACTCGCCTTCGCAATGAACCACTACAACAAGAGCGCCGCACCCCAGAAAAAAGACATCCCCCAGCAAGAAAAAGCCACCGTGCCCGAGGGGAAAACCGAGGGAAAACCCTCCCTCCAGCAGCTCACCACCCCCCAGCAGGGAAAAGACACCGTGCCCGAGGGAGAAGCCCAGCAAGAACCCGTGTCCTTGCTCCAGCGTCTCATTAACAAATACAAGAAATGAACGAAGTAAGAATAGACAAGTGGCTGTGGGCCACACGCATCTTCAAGACCCGCACCATCGCCACCGACGCCTGCAAGCTAGGGCGAGTCACCATAGGCGGCATGAACGTCAAGCCATCGCGCCTCATCAAGCCCGGCGACATCATCGCCGTGCGCAAGCCGCCCATCACCTACACCTTTGAGGTGCTGGCTGTGCTCAACAACCGCGTAGGCGCCAAACTCGTGCCCAACTACCTCAAGAACATCACATCGCGCGACCAGCTCGAGTTGCTCGAAATGGTGCGCATCGACGGTTTCGTCAAGCGCCAGAAAGGCCTAGGACGACCCACCAAAAAAGACGGACGCGAGATGAAGGAATTTACCGACGAGGCCGTATTCGGATTCGACACACCCTTCGACGACGCATTCGACTGGGGCGACGAAGACAACCCCCTCTGGACCGCCGAAGAAGACGCCGCCCTCAACGAGAAACTCGAAAAGAAAGGAAAATAAAACCTTAACAGCTATAAAGGCTATAAAGGCTATAAAGGCTATAAAGGCTATAAAGGCCATAAAGGCTATAAAGGCTATAAAGGCTATAAAGGCTATCAGGCTATAAAAAA
>JAGHSP010000431.1 GCA_018065815.1 Candidatus Sodaliphilus limicaballi
TGGCTGTCGAGGATGCCCTCAAGCATGGCAAAATACTGCTTGCACTTGTCGAGCTGCCACAATGTCCCGGCTATCGAAAGCGATGCAGGATTATAGTAATAGCAATAGGTGGGATGGTTCCACTGGCCTGCCCGCCCTATTTTAAACCCCATCTTGATGTTGATGAGGATATCCTCGCTGGGCACGCGATCCTGGGCAGGAGGAAACACCTCGTCGGTCCACAAGCTGCGGCGGCTCATGTTGCAGCACGAGGAGTTGTTGGAACCTAGCGACATGTTGAGTTCAACAAACTCGTCGCCCGTCATCACCCCTTCGCGCGCATGGCGAATGAGGTAGGGCTTGCCGCTGTGGGGAATGCGCATGTAGCACCCGTAGGCTATGTCGAGATTATGCTCTGTTATTTTTTTGTAAAGATACTCGATGGCATCGGGCGGCAGGGTGTCGTCGCTGTCGAGATGCATCACCAGCGGCTGGGTGGTGACGTTAATTCCCGAGCGACGCGCCTCGGCAAGTCCGGCATTGCGCTTGTGGATAACCTTAACATGGGAGTAACGGCGAGCATAGTCGTCGGCAATGGCACCAGCCCCGTCGGGCGAACCGTCATCCACAAGGACAATCTCGCTAGCAGGCATAGACTGTGCCAGCACACTGTCGATGCAGCGTGCCAGGGTTGCCTGGGTGTTGTAAATGGGGATGATGACCGCAACCATGGTTATTTTCTTTTCTCGATGAATCGATGAGTCGATATCTCGATGATTCGTTAAAACAACTCTTTCAGTTGATTGTAGATGACTTGTGTGGCACCGAGGTGGGTCTCGATGTAGTCGCCGGCAATCTCGCCAGCGGTGGCAAGGTGGTCGCCGTCGGTGGTGAGGCGGTCCATGATGGCACCAAACTGCTCGGCGCTATTGATGCAGAAGCCGCCGCCACACTCTATCAGATCCTTTGCCTCCTGGAATTTATCGTGCTTGGGGCCGAAAATCACCGGAATGCCATACACCGCAGCCTCGTTGATGTTGTGGATGCCGTGACCGAAGCCGCCGCCTATGTAAGCCGCCTGGCCATACTGGTAGAGCGACGACAGCAAGCCGAAGCAGTCGATGATGAGGCAGTCGAGCGATGCAGCATCCTCGGGCGATGTGGAATAGAGCGCGGTCTTGCGCCCTGTGCGTGCCATGATGTCCTGCAAGCGCTTGGCGTCAAACTCGTGAGGGGCGATGATGAGCTTCATGCCGGGATGCTCGTTGAAATAGGGCATGACAATCTCTTCGTCGGGCTGCCACGAGCTGCCCATCACCAGCGTGAACGAAGCGCCCTTGACAAATTGCTCGATAATGGGGAACTGCTTGGCAGCACTCTTGACGCCTGCCACGCGGTCGAAGCGGGTGTCGCCGCACACCACCACATTATCCATGCCTATGCCCGCAAGCAACTGGCGCGACTCGTCGTTCTGCACATAGAGGCGGTCGAAGCACCTGAGCGTGCCGCGGAAGTGTCCTCCCCAGGGCTTGAAAAAACTCTGGCTGGGGCGGAAGATTGCCGAGATGATATAGGTGGGCACACCGCGCTTCTTGAGGGTGCGCAGGTAGTTGCTCCAAAACTCATACTTGACAAAGATGGCAACCTTGGGCTTGACGATGTCGATGAACTCAACCGCATTGTGATGGGTGTCGAATGGCAGATACACCACTGCATCCACCAGGGGGTAGTTCTTGCGCACCTCATAGCCGCTGGGCGAGAAAAACGACAGCACAATGCGTGCCGCAGGGTTGTTTTTCTTGATCATCTCGATGAGCGGACGGCCCTGCTCAAACTCGCCGAGCGATGCCACGTGCATCCAGATGTAGCCTCCGGCGGGGTCGAGCTTGCCACGCAGCGTGTCGAAGGTCTCGGCCTGCCCTTTGAGCATGAGCCTCACCTTCTTGCTGCGCAGCGATGCCAGCTGTGCGGCAGCCTTGTAAGCATGTATGCCTAAATCGTATAGAAAGTCCATTGGAAATGCTGATGATGTGTTGGAGTGGTTTTAGCGCAGTTCGCCCGCCAACTTGCGTGAGTTGAGATAATGCTTGTCGCGGCGGTGTTTCCACACGTCCTGGTCGATGTAGAAGCGGCACGAAATCTGCTGCCAGAAGCCGAAAGTCTTGTCGGTGGCATGAAGCGTGACGCCAGCGTTCAGATCGACAAAGCGGTTGTTCACGATGTGAGCTTTGATGTCGGTGCGGCTGTAGATTTTGCTTCGCCAGTAGGGGTCGCCCAGGTTGAGCTGGCTGCCAAACTGCTCGTAGAGCGGGAAGGCGTCCTTGCCTATGGAAAACTCCTGGTCGATGTCGAGCCAACTCCACAGACGAGCATTGGCGCTGGCAAAGAAGCGACACGGCGTGTGCCACTTGCCCTCGCTGCGGTTGCGCTGCAGCTGCACGACGGGGCCCACTTCAAAGGCCAACTTGGCCTTGGGCTTGCGGATAGCCCTCACAGCGATGCGCGGAAACAGGGTGATGTCGTCGTTCACGCCCTCGCCTTCGGGAGCATCCTTGCGCTTGGCAAGGTGGTTGATCTGCACCTCGCCCAGCAATGTCACCGGTGCGTAAAAGTGTTTCAGCGCCTGGAAATAGACGTTGAATGCCTCGCGTTGCGTGGTGCTCTGCATCTGTCGCCAGTCTACCATCAATGCCATGGCGCAGTTGGGCATCTGGTGCCTGATGAGCACACCGCGCGCGTTGGGCGTGGTGAAACTCAACGAGTCGCTCCACAGCAGTGTCGAGGGCTTGAGGGGGAGCAGCGAGCGCGGGAACATACCCGTGGTCACGTCCCACTTGCCGTGATGGAAGTTGTAGTAGATGGTGGGCAGCACCTTGTAGCCTGCGCCATTGTCAATCATGGGCTGGAACCATGCCACGCCACCCTTGATCTCGTGGGTGTTGTCCATGAGCGACAGCCCCACCTCGGGTGCCAGGCGCGTGAAGAGGATGGTCTGGTCGGGTGTCTGCTCGTCGCCTCCCTCACGGTTCTGGAACATGGAGGAAAAGTCAACGCTCCACTCTAGCTGCTGAGCGTGCACGGCACCCAGTGCCGCGCACACACACAGTGATAATATTGTTGCAAACCGGCGGAGCATCAGGCTTCGACAGGCTTGATATTGTCAATGCCACGCTTGATGCGGGCTATGGTCTCGTCCTTGCCCAGGAGCTCGGTGATGAGGAACATGTGCGGTCCCTTGCACTCGCCCACAACGGTGAGGCGGAAGGCGTTCATCACGTTGCCCATGTGGTACTCGTGATCCTTGATCCAACCGAGCACTACGGGTTCGCTAGCCTCGGCACCCCAGTCCTCCATGCCTTCAAGCACGGTGATGAGCTCGCGCATGAGCACGTCGGTACCCTCTTTCCAGCGCTTCTTGATGTCCTTCTCGGCATAAGCCTCGGGAGCCTTAAAGAAGAACGCGCAGTTGTCCCACAAGTCCTTGACAAAGTTGCAGCGGTTCTTCACCAGGCCCACTGCCTTGGCGATAAACTCGTCGCTAAATGCCGCTGCATCGACGCCATGCTGTGCCAGCACGGGTTTGAACAGCTCGGCCAGCTCGTCGTCGGGCATGGCAGCGAGATACTCGTGGTTGAACCACTTGCCTTTCTCGTAGTCAAACTTGGCGCCTTTCTTCGAGCAGTGCTCAAATGAAAATTCCTTGATGAGGTCTTCCATGCCGAACATCTCGCGGTCGTCGCCGGGATTCCAGCCCAGCAACGCCAGGAAGTTGATCACAGCCTGTGGCAGGTAGCCGGCCTCGCGGTATCCGCTTGAAGTCTCGCCGCTCTTGGGGTCATGCCACTCGAGGGGGAACACGGGGAAACCGAGGCGGTCGCCGTCGCGCTTCGAGAGCTTGCCCTTACCGTCGGGTTTGAGCAGCAGGGGCAGGTGCACCCACTGGGGCATGGTGTCGGTCCAGCCGAATGCCTCGTAGAGCAGCACGTGAAGCGGTGCGCTGGGCAGCCACTCCTCGCCGCGAATCACGTGGCTCACCTCCATCAGGTGGTCATCCACGATGTTGGCAAGGTGATAAGTGGGAAGGTCGTCGGCACTCTTGTAGAGCACTTTGTCGTCGAGAACATTAGAGTTGATGCGCACCTCGCCGCGAATCAGGTCGTTGACCAGCACCTCACGGTCGGGGTCGATCTTGAAGCGAACCACATACTTGTGTCCGCCGTCGATGAGGGCTTTCACCTCCTCGGCCGGCATGCTCAGCGAGTTGCGCATGCCCAGGCGGGTCGAAGCATCATACTGGAAGGTCATCTTCTCGGCCTTAGCCTCCTCGCGCTTGGCGTCAAGCTCCTCGGGAGTGTCAAAGGCATAGTAAGCCTTGCCGGCGTCGAGCAGCTGCTTGACGTAGCGGCGGTAGATGTCGCGGCGCTCGCTCTGCTTGTAGGGGCCATATTCGCCTCCCTCGCGCACGCCCTCGTCGATGCCTATGCCCAGCCATTGCAGGGCCTCGTTGATGTAGTCCTCGGCTCCGGGCACGAAGCGGGTTGAGTCGGTGTCCTCGATGCGCAGGATCATAGATCCGCCCATCTGGCGGGCAAACAGGTAGTTATATAACGCAGTGCGCACTCCGCCTATGTGGAGCGGCCCTGTGGGTGATGGTGCGAAACGCACTCTTACTTTTCTTTCCATTTATATTGTTGTTTCTTTGGGTTGCGGGTCAGTGTTATCCTGATTACAGGGTGATTAGAAATCAATGATCGACTCCACGTGACCGATTGATGCGTGATCGGTGGGGTCAACGCGCACGGGTGTTGCTGTGGCATATCCCTGGTTGAGCCAGTAGAAGTCGGTCGTCGTGTCATCGGGGTTGTCGCAAGTGTAGGTGCCTTGCAGCCAGTAGTAGTCTTTTCCGGCGGGATCCACACGGTGGTCATACTCGTTGTCCCAGTGTCCCATGGCAGTCTTGGTGGCCTTGATGCCCTTGACGGGACCCTTGGGGAAGTTCACGTTGAGGCACACGCCCTCGGGCAAGCCCTTCTCGAGCACCTTCTTGATGATTTCCTCTACCAGTGGCAGGCAATAAAGCAGGCTGCCCTTGGGGTTGTAGTCGTCGATTGAGAACGCCACGCTGGGAATCTTGTGCACAGCGCCTTCAAGCGCCACGCCCACGGTGCCGCTGTAGGCCGTGCTCACGCCTATGTTCTGGCCGTGGTTGATACCCGAAAGGAGTATGTCGGGCTTGCGTCCGCCCATCAGTGCGTTGAGAGATATCTTCACGCAGTCAACAGGAGTGCCGGCAACTGCAAACTTATCAAATCCCTCAACCTTTTTCACCAGAGTGGTGCGCAGCGGGTTTTTGATTGTTATAGAACTTGACATGCCGCTCTGATGCTGGGTGGGTGCGGCAACTACCACGTCACCCAGAGTGCGTGCCACGCGGGTCAGTGCTCTGATGCCGGGCCAGTCGGCGCCGTCGTCGTTGCTGATGAGAATTAGCGGTCGTTTACTTTCTGTCATAGCTGTACTATATAAATTTTGTTGATTTTCATTAAGTTAAACTGTAGCATGTGCGGCAGGTGAATGCGTGCCGGAACCACCGTGCACACCCCATCTTCCTCGAAATAGCAGTTTTGTTCACTATACATCTGCAAAATTACAAAAAAATAATGAGAAATGTGGATTAATTTGACTAACTTTGCAGTGAAGAATAACTCTGATACATAATAAATATTAAAAAAAGTACATAAACTCATGAGACTAATCATCGAACCTAACTACGAGCAGGTATCTGAATGGGCAGCTCGCTATGTCGCATCGCGCATCAATGCTGCTAACCCCACCCCCGAGAAACCCTTTGTGCTGGGTTGCCCCACCGGCAGCTCACCGCTGGGAATGTACAAGAAACTCATCGAACTTAACAAGGCCGGCAAGGTGTCGTTCCAGAATGTGATCACATTCAACATGGACGAGTACTGCGGTCTGCCCGAGGAACACCCCGAGAGCTACCACTCATTCATGTGGAACAACTTCTTCTCTCACATCGACATCAAGCCCGAGAATGTGAACATCCTCAACGGCAATGCCGAGGACCTGGAGAAGGAATGTGCCGACTATGAGGCCCGCATCGCTGCGGCCGGTGGCATCGACCTGTTCATGGGCGGCGTAGGCCCCGACGGACACATCGCTTTCAACGAGCCCATGTCGTCGCTCACCTCACTCACCCGCCAGAAGACCCTCACCCAGGACACTATCATCGCCAACAGCCGTTTCTTTGAAGGCGACGTGAACAAGGTGCCCAAGACAGCGCTCACCGTGGGCGTAGGCACCGTGATGGCAGCCAAGAGCGTGATGATCATCGTGAACGGCTACAACAAGGCCCGCGCGCTGCAGGCAGCAGTCGAGGGCGGCGTGTCACACATGTGCACACTGAGCGCACTGCAAATGCACCACAAGGCAGTCATCATCGCCGACGAGAACGCCGTGATGGAACTCAAAGTGAGCACCTACCGCTACTTCAAGGACATCGAGGCAGCTAACCTCGACCCCCAGAGCATGAAACTGTAAAAAGCATTTCCCCCAACCAATAATAGCGAGCCCCGTCCACACCAAGACGGGGCTCACTTATTTCAACACCTCACGACAGAAACACCAGTCCCCTATAGATTACTATATCCCTCTATAGATTACTATAGCCCTCAATAGATTTCTATAGTTATCTATTCTCCTCTATCCTCCTC
>JAGHSP010000314.1 GCA_018065815.1 Candidatus Sodaliphilus limicaballi
GTGTTATCAGTGAGATCCGCGCGGGGATATTACCCAAAATACCATTGCTGAATAGTTACAAATCTGTGCAATCTGCGTAATCTGCGTGAGAAAAAATTCCCCGAGTTCTGCGAGTTCCCCGAGAGGCAAAAATTAGAATAATTTTCAGAAAGTTCAAGCGCAGCGCCATCACTTAAATAGGAATTAGTTGCAGATAACCTAAAAGAAAAGGCGCTCCGCTTGAAATCAACTAAAAATTATCAAAAAAATATTCTTCGTCAACATCCTCTTGTTACAAAAAGTTTTAGCAATTATGTTCCTAATGATGTTTTTTTTGTGCGTGGTTTTGTGGTTAGAGGTATTTTTTATATTTTTGTGTGACTACAATTTTTCTGTAATTATTAAACTACCTTAAAGACTTGATTATGAAGAAAATATTATCTATCATGCTGGCTGCTTTGGTTCTAGTGGCTTGCAACTCTACCGGAGAAAACAATGACGGCGAGAATGGCATGGAGCCCGGCCGAATTCTTGTGCTGTATTACTCGCAGACTGGGGCTACCGACTCGGTGGCTCGCGAGATTCAGTGCCAGCTGGATGCCGACATTGAGGAAATCCAGTTAGAGAACCCCTATAATGGCACCTACGACGAGACCATAGAGCGCTGCAAGAAGGAGATGGAAACCGGAGAGGTTCCCGCCGTCAAGCCTATCAAAGCCGACCTGGGCAAGTATGACGTGATTTTCCTGGGCTATCCTGTGTGGTTCGGCACCTATGCCCGCCCCATTGCCGGGCTGGTGAAGGCTGTTGACTTCAAGGACAAAAAGGTGGTGACATTCTGCACCCTCGGCAGCGGCGGCCTTCAGTCGAGCACTGCCGACCTGGCCAAGGCTCTTCCTGGCGCCAAAGTGGTGATGGAGGGCTACGGCGTGCGCAACGCCCGCATCTCTGCTATCCACGACGAAGTGGAGCGTTTTCTCATTGAGCATGAGTTCAAGGAGGGTTATGTCACCCCATTGCCAGCTTTCATGGAGGATCATCCGGTAACCAGCGAGGAGAAGGCTGTCTTTGACCAGGCATGCAGCGATTACCCGTTCCCGCTGGGCACACCTGTGGCTGTTGCAACCCGCACCACCGACACCTCGACCGACTA
This sequence comes from Candidatus Sodaliphilus limicaballi, assembly GCA_018065815.1. Classification (GTDB taxonomy): domain Bacteria; phylum Bacteroidota; class Bacteroidia; order Bacteroidales; family Muribaculaceae; genus Sodaliphilus; species Sodaliphilus limicaballi. Next base: position 1,133 of record JAGHSP010000314.1, read on the forward strand.
CATGTACACCGTGAACAGCAAGGACAAAGACGGCAAGAACGTCGTGGGACAGGTATTTGTGACCGTGGGCTTTGACGAAGGGTCCAAACCAGAATTCACACAAGTGGTGAGATGATGAGAGCAAAGACAATCCTAGCAGCAATGGCTGCGCTGGCACTCGCAGGGTGCAGCAGTTACCAGAGTTATACCGACACTATCGAGGTTAACGGCCAGCGGCTGTTTTATGCGGCCGAGGGCAAAGGCAAGCCCGTGATTCTGATCCACGGCAACGGCGGCAGTCACAATGACCTTGAGACGGCACAGCGCCAGCTCGCCCAAGCGGGCTACATGGTCTATGCCCTCGACTCTCGCGGTCAGGGCGCCAACCCGCCGCTACCCGAGTATCACTACGACGACATGGCCGAGGATGTGCTGGCATTCATCAAGGCCAAGGGCATCGAAAAACCTGCCGTCTATGGCTGGAGCGATGGCGGAAACATTGCACTCTCGCTTGAGAGCCGCCACCCCGGCACTTGCTCGCTCATCGTGACCAGCGGTGCTAATATCACTGCTCAAAATGCCATTGACCCCAAAGTGTTTACCGACATCTTTGGCACTCATGAGAACACTGACAGCATGCCTCCGCTAGTGAAGATGATGTACCTCGAACCCAATCTCACGCGTGCCGACATGCGGCGCATCCTGGTGCCTGTGCTGGTGTGTGCTGGCGAGCATGACCTCATTCTGCCCGAGCACACTCGTCTCATCGCCAAATATCTGCCTCACGGCGAGGCTCTTTTCATACCAGGCGGTGACCACGGCTCTTACATCTGGCATAACCCCAAGATGGGCGAAATTTTGATTGATTATTTCAAAAAGTGCAAGTACTGACTCCGCAGCCCCGCTTTGCACTGTACATACTCGCTTGTGCGCGATGGTGAAACATTATCCTCCTATCTCCTTTGTCTTTGGAAATTCAAGAATGTCCTTGAGCCAGTCACATAAAAATAAGGGGATGTTAAGAATGTTTCCGTTGACCTTGAGATTCTTCATGGAGAAGCGCAGTCTTAATGTCGGGGAGTACTTTTCCTGATATACCTTGAAACTTTGTCCCGAGATGTTGTCTTCTGCTTTTACTTCAACTGGGTGAATTTCAATGCCGTCTTGAATCAAAAAATCCACTTCGGCTTTATTTCCAGAGATAGTCCAGTAGTGTGGAGAGAAGAAACCTTGTGTCAATAAAGAACTGAGCACAAAATTCTCAGCCATCGCACCCTTAAATTCTTTAAGAAGATCCCCCTTTGCAACAATCGCTTCGGGTGGAAGTTCTGCCATAGTGCGAAGTATTGCCTGGTCTAGCATATACACTTTGAACGCTGTAGTGTTTTCATAATGTTTGAGAGGTAATCTTGGTGTTTCGGTAAGATATATGCGATAAACCATTCCAGAGAGTACTAGCCAGTCAAGGGCCGATTCGTACTCTCGAGCTCTTGCTCCTTCTCTTACAACCCTGAAAATAAATTTCTTGTTTTCACGAGATAACTGAGAGGGTATGCTTCTCCATATTTCCCTGATGCGAGGAATGTCTTTTGCTTCGACATGCTTGGTAAAATCATATTCATATGACTTACGTAGTTCTGTTAGGTCGTTTTCAATCTTTGCTATTCCTGCGCCGTCAAGCATGTCACTGCAAGGCTTTGGCAGTCCTCCACAAATTTGGAATCGCCGGAATTGCTCGGAGAGTTTGTTGAAGAGAATTTCTGGAAGCGGTTCCAATTCGGTCATTCGTGATTCTGCTTGCTGCATAAGAGTGGCGTCGCTCATACGAAGGTATTCGCGGAATGTAACAGGGTACATTTCCAGAAAACTGACTTTGCCTACAGGAAATGTCTCATTGTGATAATTGTTATCTCTATCTGTGTTATTCCTTGTCCTTTTTTGGTTTACAGCAACACCGAGTAGTGATCCAGCTGCAATAATATGATATTCAGGAGCATCTTCCTTGAAGTATTTAAGCGAGTTTAGTGCTGCCTTGCATTCTTGTATTTCATCGAAGAAGATAAGAGTATCCTCTTTAAGTAGTGGCACGTCGGTATAAAGTTCCAGTTCTCCTAGAATTCTTTTTGCATCTTTCGTCTTTTCAAAGATGTGTTTCAGTTCTTCTTGTTTGTCAAAGTTGAAGATTGCAGTGTGTTTGTACATGGTGCGTCCGAACTCGGCTACAGTCCAAGATTTACCTATCTGTCTTGCACCCTGAATTATAAGCGGAGAACGATCCGGTTCGTTTTTCCATGCTTCTAACTTTGTGAGGATTTCTCGTTTTACTATCATGATGATTTGTTTTTATTATGGCACAAAGATAGTTGAAATTTTTTGTAAATTCACAATTTAGGTCCGAAAAATGTGACAAATATCACATAATTGCCACCTGATGTGTGAAAAATGCGGCTTTGGGCAGGAAAACATTTGTGACCTTGTTTGCCTGTTCTCCATTGCTAGGTCGAGCTGACGGCAGTCTGGAACAGCTAGAAATTGCCATTACACGATGGCCTTGATTTTCTTTGGGGATCCTACTAGCCAGAGTATGTCGCCTGGGGCGAAAACAATGTCGGGAGTGGGAGATAGGTATTGCGTGTCGCCGTCGTTGCCGGTGCGTTCCACCGCCACAAGCAGTGCGTTGTGGTCTTCACGCAACCTTGCCCGGCGCAGGCTTTTGCCCACGAGCGACGAAGTCTGCGACAAGACGTAGCTGGCAAAGCGTGACTCGCTGGTGACAGTGGGCACTTTCTCTTCCTCGGCCTCGACGATGGGCAGCATGTGCTCGATCTGCTCCTCGGTGCCTATCACTCCCAGCGTGTCGCCCGGGAACACACGCATGTCGCCCTTGGGCACAGGGTACTGCGCTCCGCCACGCTCGATGCTCACCACGTTGACTCCATACTTGCGCCTCAGGTCGGCCTCACGCAGCGTGTCGCCGGCAAACGGGCATTTGTGCCCCACCGTGATGTGTGCTATGTGAAGGTCGCTCACCAGCGTGTGCCCATGCCCCGTGCGTCGGTTCTCGCGCTCGTTCACGTTGCCTATGAAGTTTTTTTCGATGATAGAGACACGCTTTTTCAAGACGGGCGTGAGCAGCAGCAGGATCACTAATGCGATTGCCACCGATGCCACAAGGGCCACCTGGCTGGGATACACGCCCTTGAGGATGATGAGAATGAAAATGGTGTTGACGAGGATGCTGAACGAGCTCATCACCACGAGCGGCACATAAGATACCTTGCCCGAGAGCGCCAGCAGCCGCTCGCGCTCCTCGCTCTTGATGCCTGGCGCCATGATGCCGTAGAGGAACGGGATGACAAAGACGAATGTGATTACCGCCCACAAGAACTCGTCGAAGAACTCGTGCACGTTATCGTCGATCACTGGCCACAGATACTCGCCGCTGATCATAATAATGGCAAACGTCATCACAGAGTAGAGCAGCAGCCTGACGAAATATCGTTTAGCCACGTTGCGCCATATCTCGCGCGACTCTGGCATCTCGGCTGTGCGCGCTGTCTTGCTATATCCGTTCAGTGCACGGTTCCAGTTGCGAGGCAAGAGTCGTTTGATTCTTTCATAGGCAGGGTCGGCCCTCTTGATGAAGAACGGCGTGGTGAAGGTGGTGATCACCGAGACAGCCACGATGATGGGGTAGGTGGACGCATTGAGCACTCCCAGCGATGTTCCCAGCGACGCGATGATAAACGAGAATTCGCCTATCTGCGTGAGCGCGAAACCGCTCTGCACGGCATTCTTGAGCGGCTGGCCTGTGGCAAGCATGCCGAAGGTGCCGAATGTGATCATGCCCACAACCACTACCGCTGCAAGCAGAGTGATGGTGCCGGCATGCTGCATTATCACGGCTGGGTCAACCATCATGCCCACCGAGATGAAGAACACAGCCCCGAAGAGGTCCTTGATGGGCGACACGAGGCGCTCGATGCGCTTGCCCTCGATGGTGCCTGCCAGGATTGAACCCATGACAAACGCGCCCAGCGCCAGCGAGAATCCCGAATGGACTGAATAGACGGCCATGAGGAAACACAGGCCCATGCTTATGATGAGCATCATCTCGTCGCTGATGAGGCGCTTGAACCGCTTGAATAGCAATGGTATGACGAAAATGCCCACCACAAACCACATGGTGAGGAAGAACGACAGTTTGAGCACGCTGCCCAGCATCTGCCCGCCCTCTACGGTGCGGTTCACTGCCACGCTTGACAGTACCACCATGAGCACCACGGCAAAGAGGTCCTCGACAATGAGCACGGCAAAAATCATGGGCACAAACCTGCGCTGACGCATGTTGAGGTCGGTGAGCGCTTTGAGAATGATAGTGGTGGATGACATCGACAACATTCCTCCCAGGAACAGGCTGTCGACGAGCCCGAACCCCAGAAGTTTGCCCACGATGAAACCAAATCCTATCATGCCCAGCACGATGATACCAGCCGTGACGACTGCCGAACCACCCACATTGAGCAGTTTCTTGAAACTGAACTCCAGTCCCAGCGAGAACAGCAGCACGATGATGCCCAGCTGCGCCCAGAACTCGATGTTCTCGCCATGGGTCACGCTGGGAACCAGGGCGAAGTGCGGACTGGCTATGAAACCAGCCACGATGTAGCCCAGCACCACGGGCTGCTTGAGCCACTTGAACAGCACTGTCGTTACGGCTCCGAGCATCAAAATCAGAGCCAGGTCGCCTATCAGGCTGTTTATTGCTTCTTCGTTCATAGTTGTAAAGCTGATTTATGAATTGCGCCACAGGGATGCGATCTTGCGCTTGATTGCAATCACGTTACCTGCGGTGATGAGTGACATGATCACCGCACCTGCAAGCAGCGACATGCCGATTCCTGATCCCACGGTGCCGAACACGCTGAGCATGTCCATGTAGTAGCAGCGCGCCACGAGCATGAGCACGATGGCGAGCACCAGCACGATGCCGTTGATTGCCACTACCATGCCTATGTAGGGCTTGGACACCTCGGCAGGCGAATATCCCAGCAGGAGCAGGTCCTGGAGCTTGCGGGTGTTCTTCTGCAGCAGCAGGTAGATGCTCAACATGAGCACGAAGAACGACAGCAGGCTGATGATGATGCCCACGGTGATGACGATGCCTATGATGAGGACAAGGAAATAATTGGCCTTGCTCGACGACATCTTGTCGCCTGCCACGTCATATCGCTTTTCCTTCATGTATTCCTCGATCTTCACGTCGCCGGGGCTGTTCACCTCAAGGATGAGTCGTTGCGGCTGCTTGGCTCCATGGGTGCCGTAGCGGGCGTTGGCCCACTGCATGAACTCCTCGGGCACGATGACGGTGTTGAGGCGGTTAGAGAATCCCACGATGCGTCCCGGCAGCATCTCGCTCAGGCCGTTGCCCGTGAGGGTAAACGCTAGCGGAATCTTGCTCATCTGGCTCTCGCTTATCTTGGGGAGACCTTGCGACGAGGCGAAACCGAAGTTGTAGAGTGCCACGTAGTCACGCGAGATGATCACCGGTATCTCGGGCCGCGACGCGTCCCATTCCCACTGTGCGTCGTTGACGTCGATGAAGTCGCTGGGTATCGACTCGAAGAAGAACTGCGTGCGCATGGCACGGTCGCCGGCAAGCCCCATGGAGGCATATACCGAGAAGTCACTGCCGGTGAATCGGCCCACCTTGCGGCACCAGGGCTGTGCCTCGATGTGGGCGATCGCCTGTTCGTCAAACTCGCCGGTGTTGCCCAGCAGCGCACCGGTGCCGGTCACGTTGCGGGTGATCACGAGGTAATCTTTGCTGAGGAAGCTCTCCTCGTCGTTAAACACGGGGGCCACGTCGCCATAGAACTGCACGGCGAGGATCACGATGGTGAGTCCCACAAGGTTGGCTATCGAGAACCCGATGAGTTGCGATGCACTGATGTGCTTGCGCAACAGTTTCCATATCAATTTCATAACTTCAGTTCCTTGTCAACGTTAATCATCACATTATTTCCCACCGATGTGGCAATGATGCCAGCCCCCTGGCGTCGAGCCTCGTCGGTGACTAGCTGTGCCACGATGCGGTTGTTGGTCTCGTCGAGGTGGCTCACCGGCTCGTCAAGCATGATGAAGTCGGCAGGCTGGCACAGTGTGCGCACGATGGCCACGCGCTGCTGCTGCCCTATCGATAGCCGCCCCACGGCACTATGCGCTTTCTCGGGTATGCCCAGCATCTCGAGCATTTCCATGATTTGCGCTTCGGTCTTGAAACCAGTGAGCTGGTTCTTGAGCATGATGTTCTCGAGCGTGGTGAGCTCGGGGAACAGTCGCAGTTCCTGCGGCAGATAGGCGATGCTCTCGCGACGCACTCGGCACCACTGCTCCACGGTGAGCGTGTTCACGTCGCACCCGTCGTGCAGGAGCGATCCGCTGAAGTCGTTGCGGTAGCCATAGATGTAGCTGCACAGCGACGACTTGCCAGTGCCGCTCTCGGCAGTGATGAGGTAGTTGCGCCCGCGCTCAAACGTCACATTGCGCAGCCACACGTCGCTGCCGGTGTCTTCACGCCCGGCAAACACGGCCGGCAGCATATTGATGAGTTCTATTTTTTTCATTAATGTGTAAATTTGATTTGCAAAGTTACTGCATATTGCTGAAAAGCGAAACGAAAACGGGTACTTTTTTTCATGCATGGCTGTTGCGCTGCTATGCATGAAAGCAAAAAGGCGGCCCCGCCGTTCGAGTGTGGCGGGGCCGCTCGGGCTATTTGCGACGCCGTGCCTTGATTAGTGGCGACGGCTGGTGTTCTGGGTCACGTGGCTGCTTGCGCTATTGCCAGTGCTGGGAGTGCGGCTTGCAAGGGTTCCGTTGTGGTTACTATTGTTATTGTTGTTGCGGTTGCCGTTGTTACCATAGTTCATGTTGTTGTGGCTGTTGTTGTGATTGTTGCCATTTCCCATGTTGTTATAGTTGCCATTGTGGTTACCGTTGTTGTTATAGTTACCGTAGTGGTTCCCCTGGTTGGTAGTCACATGCCTGTTGTGATAGTAGTTTGAGTTGTTGCTGTGGTTGCCGGTGTAGCTGTGTACCACTGCGTGATTCCTGTCAAAGAACTTGTCGTGGGCATAGTGATTATAGATTCTGAAAGTCCAACTGCCGTTTACTGCTACAACGGGGTTGTAGAAATAAGTGATGCGGCGGTATTCGTTCCACTGGCTGACGGTGAGGATGTACATTAACTTTTGCTCTCGGCTATACTCGATGTTGGTGTAACTAGAGTACACGCTGCCCAGTGCACGGAAGAAGTCATAGTTTACCTCGTAAACGTCGTCCCACTGATAACTTGAAAGCCTTAACTCATGAGCCATTTTGTCGGTCAGGAACCAGGCTTCGTTTCTCGACTGCTCTACCGACATTGCAAATGCCTGTGAGTTTGCAAAGAGGACTGCGAGCATTACTGCTAATGAAGTTCTGAAAGTTCTCATAACGCAAAATATTTAAAAGTTAATAAATTTGTTCGTTTGTGATTTGGACTACATTAGAAGCAAAAAGTTACATCGACACTTCGTATTTTTACCTATTTTAACAGTTTAGATATTTGGGTTTTGTGTGATATGTAATTGTACTATAATATATTAGTGTGTCTTATTTAAAAAGTGTCTCGCCAAGAAATAGGAAATTTGGACCAAAAACTCTATCACAGAGGCATAGAGAACTAGGAGGGAGTTGCAATATAGGTGTATTGCTTGTTCTATCTGTGCGACCCCGTAGGGGACGCATCCCTGAGGCATCTATGCTGTCCGCAGGTCGGTGGACCCGCGGTTAACAAAGGTTACGACCTCGTTGAGGTCTCGCACTATAATGTAAGGCATATAGGTCAAATAGAATTACGTTGATTACACGATGACCTAGACCCCGTGAGGGGTCGTGACTATGGTTAACCGCAGGCCCACCGACCTGCGGATGATAAGACAATCTATCGGCGTCCCCTGCGGGGGCGCACTATAAGGTGAGATGACGATAGTGCTGGGTAGTTGCGTCAGTCGAGTAGTTGGGTGATGAGTGTTGTGCCGGGGGCGTCTTTTATCATGGCATAGCCTTGGGCAAACTTGGTGTCGGCAACGGTGAGAAACCGGTTGCTGCCCAGATGCGACAGGCGTTTCCTCACCATGTCGAGGGTGAGCAGTTCGAGTGCAAACGCTGGCTGGTAGGCCTCGGTCTCGTCGTCAACAATCACGCGGTGCACAAGATGAGCGTCGAGCAATCGCTTGAGCACGCGGTCAACCAGCACGAGCGGTATGTTGTATTCCTCTCCGCTCAAGTCTTGCTTGCCGATGGGAGCCTGGTCGCTCTTGAACCGGCGGGCAATGAGGGCTAGCGTCATGATGGTGAGTTCGTCTAGATAGCATTGCGAGATGCTGCCTATGTCGTCGTGATGAGTATAGTTGAAGCCATAGATGTTTTGCAGGGCGTAGGTCATGAGATTGCCCATGAGCACAAGCATCCACGACAGCTGCATCCAGAACAGCAGCAACGGCAGGAAGGCGAAACTACCGTAAATGGCATTGTAGCTCGAGACCATCATCTGGCCGGCAATGAATACCCATTGCAGCACGAAATAGAGCGTGCCGAATATCACGCCCGAGATCAACGCGTAGCGGAAGTGCACCTTGGTGTGCGGAATGATCCAGAATGCGAATGTGAACATGAACCACACGGGCAGCACTGGCATCACCTTGAGTATGCGCTCCACAACGGGCGACACGTCAACGGGGGTCACCCGCTGCATCATTTCAGAGAAGAAGATTGACAAACCTGCCGAACATATCAGAAACACGGGAATAAACAGGAACAGGGCGGTGTAGTCGGTGACCTTGCGATATAGCGGGCGGTCAACTGTGATGCCCCATATCTTGTTGAGCGCTGTCTCCACGCTGCTCATCAGATTCACGAGCGTATAGACCAGCATGAGCAGGCCTATGCCCACGAATGCACCGCTGCTGGCATGTTGCAGGTAACTATCGACAAACTTCATTGCCATCTCCAGTGCTTCCTGCTGTGCCGGGAAGTATCCCATGAGCTGGCCGTGCACGAGGTTCTGGAAACCGAAGCCGCGCGCTATGGCAAACAGCATCGCCAGGGCGGGGACAAGCGACAATATCGTGCGGTAGGTGAGCGAGCAGGCGCGTTCCTGCACTTCCTTGTTCAGGAAGCAGCGCACTGCCAGGTTGGCTGCCTTCACTATCTTGTTGAGATGGCCGCCGTCCTCCACATGCCACACGCCGTGCATGCAATATTTATACGCTTGGATTAGCAAGTCCTTGGCCGACGGTTTGCTGCTTGTCATATTGATAAATTTTTTAGAATTAATGGATCCTTTCTTTTTACAAAAATCATAGTAAGTAACTATGCAATGGAATTTTGGGTAATATCCCCGCACAGATCTCACGGATCTCACGAAAAAAATCAACAATAATTATATATTTGTAGTTAATTTTCAGTGTATTTCAAGCGCAGTGCCATCACCTTTTCATACAATCTAAGAGAAAAAGGGCGCTTC